>CANBDB010000042.1 GCA_947367285.1 uncultured Clostridia bacterium
AAATCAAGTATGGAATAAGCATTGAAAAATTTAAAGATCAGGGCAAGAGACAGTACCTGATACTCTCAAATCACCAAACGGGATTTGACCAATTTTTTGTTGCCTATGCTTTTAGCGGAGCGATCTACTACGTGGCGAGCGAAGATATTTTTTCAATGGGATTTGTATCCGACCTGCTCCGTTGGGCCGTGAATCCCATTCCGATCAAAAAGCAGACCACGGATGTTTCCGCGGTGCTCAACTGTATGAGAGTGGCGAAAGAAGGTGGAACGATTGCTATTTTCCCCGAGGGAAACAGAACCTATAGTGGACGTCCCGCGCATATCAACCCTGCGATAATTGCTCTTGCGAAAAAACTCGCACTTCCCATTGTGTTTTTCAATATAGAGGGCGGCTACGGCGTAGCACCGAGATGGGGAGACGCGGTTCGAAAGGGAAAGATGACCGCGCGCGTAACACGAGTGATCGAACCCGAGGACTATGAGAATTTAACTGACTGTGAATTTTCCGAGTTGATTCAAAAAGAGCTTTACGTTGACGAAACGAAGAGCTCGGGCGAATTTCATCATAAACGTCCTGCCGAATATCTTGAAAGAGCTATTTATTACTGCCCAAAGTGTGGACTTTCTAAATTTGAGAGCCACGGCGACGTTTTAGAGTGCAAAAAGTGCGGAATAAAGGTTAGATACCTTGCGGATAAGACCCTTGAGGGAATAAACTGTGAGCTTCCTTACCGTTATGTTGCGGACTGGATGGAGGCACAAAACGCATTTGTAAACTCACTTGATTTGGGAAAGAATTATGACATTCCAATTTACAACGAGTATGGCAAGCTTTACGAGGTCATAGTATATAAAAATAAAAAGCTTATGCTTGACAGAGCAGCTATTTCTCTTTACGGTGATAAAATTGAGATGAAGCAAGGATGCAATGAGCTTGTCTTCAAATTTGACGATATACGCGCCATCACTGTGTGCGGAAAGAATAAACTAAATTTTTACACTCACGATAGGGCGTATCAGATAACGGGCGACGAGCGATTCAATGCGCTTAAGTACGTGAATATTGCTTTCCGCTACAAAAACATCAAAAAAGCAGAAAAAGGAGAACGATATGACGAATTTTTGGGACTCTAACATTTGGGGCTTTATACTTCTCATGTGCTTGCTTCTTGGAAGCTTGCTTGTTGCAAACGTGTTGAAAAGACAAATCAAATTTTTGAAAAACTCTCTTATACCCAACTCCGTGCTTGGCGGAATTATCATTTTGAGTGTTGAATGGATTTACAAACTCATCAGTGGAAACGACTTTTTTACATCCGGTATGTTTGGTGCAAACGGAAATGATACGCTTGAGGTTATAACTTATCATTGCCTAGCGCTTGGATTTATCGCTTCGTCATTCAACACAACTAATGCGAAGCTTACCCCCAAGAGAGCCAACGAGATATTTAACACGGGCGTTACTACCGTTGCTACATATCTTTTGCAGGGTGTAGTGGGTATGGTTATCACCATTATAGCCGCTGGTGTTATTTCGGGCTTCTTTAGTGCGGCAGGCCTTCTTCTTCCTTTTGGATTTGGACAGGGAACGGGCCAGGCGCTCAACTGGGGCAATATTTACGAGCAGGATTACGGCTTTGTTAACGGTAAAAGCTTTGGACTCACCATAGCCGCGCTCGGATTTTTGTCCGCGGCAGTAGGTGGTGTTATCCATCTTAATGTAGCAAAGGTGAGTGGAAAACTCAAACTTTCGGGTAGAACTGACGGCTCTCTCCATACCGACACCATCGAGGAGAAGGGTGAGATACCAATGCAGGACAGCGTCGATAAGCTCACGGTTCAGCTTGCGTTTATTGTAGTTTCTTACGGCATTGCATATGCTATTATGGCGCTTCTTGGTAAGCTTCTTCCCGGAATGAAGGCTACTATATACGGCTTTAACTTCCTTCTTGGCGTAATGGCGGCAACACTTGTAAAGGTTGTGGTTAAATTCTTGCAAAACAGAAAACTCGTTACGAGAAAGTATACCAATAACTTCCTTATGACGCGACTTTCCAACCTTTTCTTTGATATTATGGTTGTTGCGGGAGTTGCGGCAATCCGTCTTGATGCGCTCAAACAGTATTGGGGCATTATGCTAATTCTCGGCGTATCGGGACTTTTCGTCACCTATATGTACAACCGAATCATTGCCAAGGTGCTCTTTGCCGAGTACGAGCAGGAGCAATTTATGGCTATGTACGGAATGCTGACAGGAACCGCATCCACGGGTATTATACTTCTCCGTGAGATCGACCCCGAATTTAAAACACCCGTATCCGATAACCTTGTGTATCAAAATTTCCCTGCGATAGTGTTCGGTTTCCCACTAATGCTTCTCGCAAATCTTGCACCGGTAAATCCCGTGCTCACAGTGGCGATACTCTTTGGTATGTTCGTTGTGCTCAATATTATTTTGTTTAGAAAATTCATTTTTAAGAAGAAAAAATAAACACTAAAGCTACCGAGATCACTCGGTAGCTTTTTTGGTTAAAAAAGTTAATTTATTTACAAAATTAACTTGAATATTACGTTTTTGTGTGTTAATATTAATTATAGAACAACCCTCGCAAAATCTTTATCCGAAGGAGACGCCTATGAAGCGTGACGTTATTATTGTCGGACTGTTTTTGATGCTTGCTTGCTCAGCGATTGTTGATGCATTTTTGAGAGCATTTTACCACAAAAAATACAAAAGAGCATTGCTTTTCAAGGGTATTGCGAGCGCTTGCTTTATCGCATTTGGGGCATATAATTTCTTTTCCCGCGAGTTTTCGTGGCCAACTCTTGCGATATTTATAGGTCTTTGTTGGGGAATCGTCGGAGATGAGATAATCGCGCTTTGCCAATTATACCCTCAAAAAGACACTCAATACTTTATCGGTGGCGGTGTATTCTTCGTAGTGGGGCATGTATTTTATATGATTGCGCTCCTTATGCTCGCAAAATTCAATTTTGTTGCGGTGGCAATCGTGCTTTTAATTGGCATGCTTCTTTCCGCTATCTACGGACATCGCAAAAAATATCTCGCCCCTGATATTAAAAGCTCTTTGATGCTTTATTTGGCTATAGTTATTTTCTTTGCCGCTGTGGGCGCAGGAAGCTTTCTTGTGCGCGGAACGCTTGGAACGGCGCTCTTTGCGATTGGAGGAGTACTCTTTACCGTGAGCGACAATATACTTTTTGCATTCAAATACGGTCATAGACCGAGGTATAGACAAAACGTCATTTTGCACATAGCTTACTACCTGGCGCAATTCGCTATCGCGTGGAGTATTGCGCTTCTGTGAGTGGCACTACAAAATAATAAAAGCACCTCTTTCGAGGTGCTTTATTTTTATAAATTAATGAATTGAATATTTCGCGTGGTATTTTTCAACCTTTTCCTTGAAGTCCTCACTGTCGTGACGGATGTGGCGGAGTGATGAGTGCGCGTTCATATTGTGTGCGCTCGCGTCGATAACACCGATTGCGAGATTGGAACAGTGGTCGCTCACGCGCTCAAAGTCGGTGAGAAGGTCGCTCCAAATGAAGCCAGCTTCAACGGTGCACTCGCCATCCTTAATACGAACAACGTGGCTGTTTCTGAGGGCTCTCTTAAGACCGTCAACAACCTGCTCAAGAGGCTCAACGTCATACGCAACGGCAAGATTGTTTTCAATAAATGCTTGCTTTGTAAGAACGAGGATTTCGTCAACTGCAGTGCGGAGAACTGAAAGCTCGTGCTTTGCAGACTCAGAAAGCTCTATCTTCTTTTCGCGGAGTTCTTCAATGGATTCAAGTACGTTTACGGAGTGGTCGGAGATTCGCTCAAAATCACCGATTGCCTTGAGGAGCATGGTAATCTTTTCACCGTCCTCGTCGGACATTTTGTGTTGGCTGAGCTTCGCAAGGAACGTACCGAGCACGTCCTCGTATCTATCAACCTTTTTCTCAAGCGCGCGGATTCTCTCTGCATTTTCGCTTGAATATTCATCAAATGATGTTATACTGAGGCGGAAACCGTCAACGGCTCTCGTTGCCATCTTGTTAGCAAGCTCAACGCTTTGTGCAAGCGCGATTGCGGGAGTAGCGAGGAGACGGTCGTCGAGCTCAACTTTTTCTTCCTTGTCGTCCTCAGCGTCGGGAATGAACTTGTACGCAAGCTTTTCAAGAAGTGAGGAAGCGGGGAGAAGAAGAATTGTACAAAGGATATTGAAAAGGGAGTGGCAAACTGCGATTCCGAGATAGGACGCGGATTCGCCAAGGATAGCCGGCTTAATGAGTGCTGAAATTGCACTGAATACTACGAGCCATACCGTTGTACCAATCACGTTGAAGGAAAGGTGAATAAAGGAAGCTCTTCTTGCATTTTTATTTGCGCCCACTGATGAAAGCATGGCGGTAACGCAAGTACCTATATTCTGACCCATTATAATCGGAATAGCAGCTCCGTAGGAAACCGCGCCCGTAGCACTGAGTGCCTGGAGAATACCAACGGAAGCGGAGCTTGACTGAATGATTGCAGTAACCACCGTACCGACAATAACACCGAGAACGGGGTTTGTGAAGGCGAGAAATAGATTTTGAAATTCAGGAATATCTGCAAGTCCTCCAACCGCATTGCTCATGGCATCCATACCAAACATAAGTGTGGCAAATCCGAGAAGGATTGTTCCTGTGTCCTTTTTCTTGGAGGACTTTGAGAACATTGTGAGTGCAATACCTATAAGTGCGAGTATCGGGGTAAAGGAGGTGGGCTTGAGGAGCTTCATAAAGATATTGTCGCTCGAAATTCCGCCGAGGGACAAAATCCAAGCAGTCATTGTTGTGCCGATATTTGCGCCCATAATAACGCCAATCGCCTGTTTGAGAGTCATGAGCTTTGAGTTAACAAAGCCGACAACCATAACGGTTGTTGCGGATGAGCTCTGAATAACCGCAGTAACGCCCATACCGGTCAAAAAGCCCTTTATTTTACTGTTGGTGAGCTTGCCGAGAAGAGCCTTCAGGCTATTGCCTGCGCGTCTTTCAAGACCGTCTCCCATAACGTTCATACCAAACAAAAACAAACATAGTCCGCCAATTAGGGCGAGAACGTCAAAAATATCAAACATTTTTATTTCTCCTTGGATCGATAAAGTAATTGCGAAATTGCCAAATTTCCACACATACAAATTTATTTTATCATAAAGAGAAATTCAAGTCAATAATTTTATTCATTTTTTCAATCTCCACGCGGTAAAAAGGATTAAAAACTCTCTTGTATTGTCTCATAAAATATGCTAAAATGTAGAAAAGAGGTGATTATTGTGAAAAAAGATAAGAAAGTCAATAAAATACCGTTTACTTTTATTGCGATGTGCTTGGGCATAGGTATGCTTTGCGGAATCGTGATGGGTGCTGCGTTTGACGGATTTATGGAAGGGAACAACCTTTTGCTTGTAATAGGTGCTGAGCTAGCACTGTTTCTTGTTGCTTATTATCTTCATCTCATAATACACGAGGCGGGGCATTTCGTTGCGGGACTTATTTCGGGCTACGGATTTAGCTCATTCCGCGTTGGTAGTATTATGTTTATTAAAGAAAACGGCCAAATAAAGATAAAAAAGCACTCCGTGGCGGGCACAGCCGGTCAGTGTCTAATGGTGCCACCGAAAATGGTGGATGGCAAATTCCCGGTGATATTCTATAATCTCGGTGGCGCGTTGTTGAACCTGTTGTTTGCAGTCATTTTTGTGCTGCTTGCCAATATATTTGATAGAAGCTCGCTTGGATACGCTTTTAGCGTTTTGATGGCTCTGGCGGGATTGATTACTGCGATAACCAACGGAATTCCGTTAAAGCTTGGAATGATAAATAATGATGGTTCAAACGCGCGCGAGCTTTATAAAAATGAAGAAGCGATGCGAGTTTTCCACAATCAGTTTATGACAGTTGCCGCACTTGGAGATGGCAAACGCCTTTGCGACATGCCTGAAGATTGGTTTTTTATGCCGAGCGAGGCGGGGCTTAAAAACAGCATCATTGTAAGTGGTGCGGTGTTCCGTGTGAATTGGCTCGTTGACGCTGGTAGACGCGAGGAAGCGCTTGAACTGATCAATCATCTTCTTGTGGCAGATAGTGCGCTCATTGGCTTGCATAGATGCTTGCTCACTTGTGATAAAATAACAATTCTTCTTTTGCAGGGCGGTGCCGACGAGCACGTGAGAAATTTGCTCTCAGACAAGCAGCTTGATGTGTTCTTCAAGCAAATGAAGAATAATATTTCTGTGGTTCGCGCACAGTATGCCGTAGCACTTCTTCTCGATAATGATGAAAATAAAGCTAAAATACTTCGCGAGCATTTTGAAAAATGTGCAAATACGCACCCCTATGCTTCCGAAATCCACGCCGAGAGGGAAATGATCGATTTGATTGATAGAAAATTTGAGGAAAACGAATAAAAATTTAACCAAAAGAAAAAGCACCTCGCATGAGGTGCTTTTGTTATTGTTTTTTCTTTTCGGGTAATTGGACGAGAATTATCGCTACGAACATAATTGCGGAGCCGATAAATTCAGCAGGAAGCATTCTTTCGTGGAGAATGAGTGCGCCTGCGATGGCGGCAAATACTGCTTCAAGGCTCATAATAAGCGATGCCGTGGCGGGTTCGGTATGCTTTTGACCGACTATTTGGAGGGTATAACCCACGCCGCCGGACATAACACCGCAATAGAGAATCGGCACGGCGGCACTAATGATGCCGTCGATACTCGGTTTTTCAAAAATGAATGCGAGAATGGTGCAAGCCACCGTCGCTACCGTGAACTGAATTGCCGAGAGCTTTACGGGGTCGCAATGGGGCGCAAAGCGGTCGCAACAAAGAATGTGTCCACTGAACAAAATGGCGCAAAGGAGAATGAGCGCGTCGCCCGTGGTGAGCGTAAAATTTTCTTTAACACAAAGAAGGTACATACCCACTATTCCGAGCGCAACCGCGAGCCAAACGGTCTTGCCGGTTTTCTTTTTGAATAAAATAAGATTAAAAATCGGCACAAAGAGCATATACATGGCGGTGATGAATCCTGCCTTGCCGGCCGTGGTGTGAACGATACCCATTTGCTGAGCCAAGCTCGATACCGTGAGGAAAAATCCGCAGAGCAGACCGCCAATGAGGGTTGCTTTTTTACGCTTTTTGATATTTTCTTCGCTTTCGGCTTCGCTATCACCCCAAGTACGCGCATTTTTTCTCTTTTTGAGGTCAAAAAACATACTGAGCAACGCTAAAAAGATAGCGCCTGCCGCCATTCTTGCCGCATTGAAGGTGATTGGCCCAACGTTGTCCATACCCGTGCGCTGAAAAACGAATGCGAGTCCCCAAATTGTCGAGGTTCCAAGTAATATTAAATTTCCAAATGCTTTTGAACGTTTCATTGTTTATCCTTCGCAATATAAGAAAAAATAGCAGTGCGACACTTTGATCAGTGTCGGCACTGCCCATGGTCGAGATGACAGGACTCGAACCTGCGGCATCGTGCTCCCAAAGCACGCGCGCTACCAGCTGCGCCACATCTCGTCATGTATTTAGTTAATCTTTTGTTATCAAGATGTGCTTTGTCCGCCCACTCGCGTCGCATAGTCGCATTTCTTCACAAATAATTTGTGAAGAAACGCTTCTTGCTTTAGCTCCTTCGCTTCGCAAAAACATCACACTGTGATATTTTTG
The DNA here is from genome assembly GCA_947367285.1 of uncultured Clostridia bacterium. GTDB lineage: Bacteria > Bacillota > Clostridia > Oscillospirales > CAG-272 > RGIG4608. The sequence continues at coordinate 7,729 of CANBDB010000042.1, forward strand.
CTTGCTCACCCCAAGCACGCGCGCTCCCTGTTGTGACTAAGCCTCTGTCTTCGTTGCATAGCAACTCGCCAATCGGCAAGTCACTGCCACTCCTTTTTTCTCGCTTAATCCGACACTGTCGGCGCTCGAAAACGTCCCCAGCTGCGCCACATCTCGTCATGCTAATAATTCAAGCACCACTTATTATAGCAAATAAATGGTGCTTTGTCAATGATGAATTTTGATATTTATTTGTTTTTGGTGCTGTTTTTTGAGTTGCCGCAGTTTCCACCGCACTCTTTAGCGTAGGGACAGCCGATACATTTTTCACCGCGCTTTTTTGCGAGAACGAGGTGTCGAATCGCCGCGCCGAGGATCAATGCCACCGCGGCGATCGCAATATAATCAACCGTGCTCATAATCAAACCCTCGAAGCAGGAGCGAGCTTGCGCTCCTTATTCTTTTTGAGAATGATTGCGGTGAAAATCGCCACAAGAACGAGCACTATTGCCCAACCGAGAACTGGCATCCAAGACTCACCGAAGCTGCCGTTTGTGATGAGTGTGCCGAAGAAGAATACTAAAAATCCAATAGTGTAGCCAACCGCAAACTGAATTCCAATACCTGCAAAGAGCCATTTTTTACTCTTGATTTCGGAGTTCATAGCTCCCACAGCTGCAAAGCAGGGGGGAGTAAAGAGATTGAACATAAGGAACGCGAGTCCTGCAACCGCACCGATGCCACCCATATTTGCGCCTGTTACCGATCCCACCGCCTCAAGCTCGTCATTTATCAAATGATCGAACATAAATACGGTAGCAAGAGTGGAAACAACACACTCCTTAGCGATAAAGCCGGTAATAGTCGCCGCGGCAAGCTGCCAAAGAGCCACACCGACAACGGGGGCTATGATGTAAGCAACGGGTGTTGCGATTGATGCGAGAATAGAATCCGACGGATCGTCAACCGTTTGGAGATTCCAGCTGTACGTTTGCATCATATACACTATAAAGTTACACACAAGAATAACGGTGCCCGCTTTAACTATGTAGGACCAACCTCTTCTGCACATTGACTTAAATGCCAAGCTGAAGGAGGGCATTTTATATTCGGGAAGCTCTATGATAAAGAAGGATTTTCTTGCCTTATATCCGTTGAGTGCATTGATGAGGAGCGCACAGAGAATGATAATAAGGATACCTGCAAAGTACATAAGAGTTCCAATCCACTCCGCGTTATCAAAGAACGCACCTGCGAAGAGGGCGATAACGGGGAGCTTTGCTCCGCAGGGCATAAAGGGTGCGAGCATGGCTGTCGCTCTGCGCTCGCGCTCGTCGCGGATTGTGCGGCAAGCCATAACGCCGGGGATGGCGCATCCCGTTCCGATAATGAAAGGGATAACGGACTTACCCGAAAGACCGACCTTCTTGAAAATGGGGTCGAGAACAACGGTTGCGCGTGACATATAACCACAATCCTCAAGCAAAGCGATGAGGAAATACATGACCATAACGAGGGGCAAAAATCCAACTACTGCGGCAACACCCTCAATTATACCCTCAAGCACGATTGCTTGAACGAGATGATGCGCGCCACCGAGCCAGACCTCAACTATTTCCTTGAACCAACCAATGACGTCAACGAGACCCCAAAGGTGAGTTTCGCCGATATCGAGGCCCTCGGAGAGCCACAAGCCGGGACCGGATTGGGAGATCCAGAACACCGCCCACATAATGAGAGCGAAAATTGGAATGCCCAGCCACTTGTTTGTGAGTATCTCGTCGATATCGTCACCAATATTTCTATCCTTGGTGAAAATCTTTCGTGTTTCTACCTCATTTACAATTTTATTAACAAATTCAAATCTTTTTCTGTCCGCAAGGAGAACCGATTCCTTGCTTGATTTATCCACGTCACCGTCGGTGTATGGTGCTATCTGGTTCTTTCCTACAAGGGAAGTTGCAACGGAGATGAGCTCCTTAAGGCCTTCGCCCTCAATGGATACCGTGTTAACTACGGGGCAGCCGAGTTTTTTCGAAAGAAGCTCCGCGTCGATAACGGTTTCCTTTTTCTCATTGATGTCGCTTTTGTTGAGAGCCACTACCATGGGAATTCCAAGCTCGAGAAGCTGAGTTGTGAAAAACAAGCTTCTTGAAAGATTGGATGCGTCAACTATATTGATAATTACGTCGGGATTTTCGTTTTTAACGTACTCGCTCGTTACGTTTTCCTCGCTTGTGAAGGGGGACATTGAGTACGCACCCGGAAGGTCAACAGCGACCATATCCGCACCGGCGGTATATATGCTTTTTATAGAATGTTCTTTCTTGTCAACAGTAACACCTGCCCAGTTTCCAACTCTTTCGTTTCGTCCTGTTAAGGCGTTAAACATTGTCGTTTTGCCCGAGTTGGGATTACCCGTTAAGGCAATTCTCATAATAGTTCCTCCTGTTTTATCGTGAAAAGTAATTAAATCAAAATTTATGGGTTAGCCAAGGCTAACCGCAGTGTAAAAATAAACGCTTGCAAACGCACCACTTGTGTAAAAGCTATATTTTAATTGCCTCTGCAAGCTGATTGTCGATGTGATATCTTCCGTCCTTGATTGCTACTATGCAACCACTCTTTAGGTGGCGAACCACCGTAATTGTAGAGCCGCAATAGCATCCGAGAGAAAAGAGAAATGCATTTAATTCTTCGTCATTTGTCTCTATCTTATTTATGATATATTCAATGCCAGCTTGAGCCTGTTTTAATGTCATATTGAAGCTCCTTTCTCCAAAATATATTCACGGTTAGCCATCTGTCTCTTATACACATCTGACGCTGCCGACGACTTAATAGGTGTAGATCTCGGTGGTCGCCGTTTCATTA
>CANBDB010000043.1 GCA_947367285.1 uncultured Clostridia bacterium
CATTATCGTTATATATGATTGAACCGAGGTGATCAAATGATTGATGTAGACGCTTGTACTGATGGTTACAATGAAGATTGGAAAGTACGGTTGCGCAAAAAACTGAGTGAGATTGTTGCGAGTCGTCAATGCAGCGATGAGGTATATACGGATATCGGGTATTGTTATCAATGCTATGCTCCAGCATTTTTGTATAAGTATTACAGCGACGCTAATCCTCTTCATTTTGAGGCAATTAAAAACAATACTATGTGGTATTCATCTGCAATAAATTTCAATGATGTTTTTGATTGTGATATTTTTGTGGACGAAGCCTCCATATTTCAATCTATTGTTAATGCTTCTCCAGCAATGAAAGGTTTGAAAAAAGGTAGTCCCATGTGGAGAGAATTTAAAGGTCAATCCATCAAATCAACACAAGGGTTAAGAAAAACTTTTGAAGAATTGAAAGAAAAAACAGGAATTGCCTGTTTAAGCGAATCGGATGATTCGTTACTTATGTGGGCTCATTATGCAAACAACCATAAAGGTTTTTGTGTGGAGTATGAATTGCTGGAAATAAATAAACAACTTCAATTCACGCCCATACCAATCATATACTCAAACGAAAAAGTCTTTATTGAATCTTTGTTTCCTCAATCGTTAGAGAAAAGTATCACAAAGATGCTTGTGGATGCTTTATCGACAAAATCTACCGAGTGGAGTTATGAAAAAGAATGGCGAATCATTAGAGATGATAGTGCTTGCGGTGATAAATGGAACAAACAGAAATACGGTGCATTGCTTCCAATGATTAAACCGACATCAATTATTTTGGGATGCCAAGTGGAAGAATCTTTTCGACAGACGGTAGAAGAATATTGCAAAGAGAATAGAATCAATCTGTATAAAATGGAAAAAGATAACCATTTTTACAAGCTTAACAAGCAGATTGTGTTATCGTTTGACACATAGAATTTCACGAAGAAAAAGGAAATCTAACGATGACAAAACAATCATTCCTTGAATATTGCCTCAATATATACGGCACAGCACCGGACTATCCATTTGACGAGGATTTTGAAACAGCGGTGCTGAGGCATGCGGATAATCGCAAATGGTATGCGATTGTGATGAAGGTATCACGTCGCAAGTTTGGCATTGATAGCGATGAGGTTATTGACGTTGTTAATCTCAAATTGCCGACCGAGATGTTCGGTTCATTCGGGGCAGCCGACGGTGTCTATCCTGCCTATCACATGAACAAGCTTCATTGGATTTCGGTGCTTCTTCTCGATGCCCCCGAGGATGTCATTCAATTACTTGTAAACGTGAGTTTTGAAGCGACCAAGAACAAGCGGACAGGAAAAAACAAATGAGTAGACTTACCAACAAATCAATAACAGAAATCATACAAGATTTGTTTGAAACTGTCCGCGAATTGGAACTTCGATATCCTGGCAGAAAATTTACAGTGGACGGTCATCTCCTTGGAAGCATCGGAGAAGTTATTGCGGCGGAGCATTACGGATTAACGTTGTTAAAAAACTCATCTGAGACTCACGATGCTGTAGACAATCAAAATCGGTGTATTCAAATTAAGGCAACACAAATCAAGCGAATTTCAATTTCCTCCGAACCCGACTATTTAATTGTTATTCAAATCACGCCCAACGGTGAATGGACTGAAATATACAATGGAAAAGGCTCGGTTGTTTGGAATAACGCAGGCGCATTGCAGAAAAACGGGCAACGTCCAATATCTATAGCGAAATTAAAGAAACTTATGGATATGGTGCCTGAGAGCGAAAAAATCTCTCATAAATAATATCACACTAAGCCAAAGGATGGTTCTCACGAGTCATCCTTTTTCTCTGCCTATAAGTCCATCTAATTTTTTTGCCGCATGCGGCACTTTTATGACATGGAGTTGCACGGCATCACACTTTTATGGACGATCTTTTGGCATTTGATGCCAATTTTATGGACGAACTTATTCGAACCCGAAAATGCACAAACACGAAGAAAACACGAAAAAAAGACGAAAAAAAAACGAAAGAAACACGAAATTTTGCGTGTTTTTCGTCTAACAGAAGCAAAAATCAGTGGGCTAAATTGGACCACTGAAACCAAAGGGTCAAAATGACCCGATGAAATCAAAGGCTCAAAAAGAGCCTTTGGTCTGGTTGAAAACCAACCACACCACTTCGTGCCAAGATGGCGCGAGGTTACAAACTTTATCGCAGGTTGCGACGAGGTGGCACTCAAAAGTGCTACCTCGTAATTTTTTCGGCAAACCTATTGACAAAATTCGATCTATGTGGTATACTTTGATAAAAGAAGTTGAAGTTCTTTTATAACAAATCAAATTTTGCGAGGCAATTATGAAGCGGATGAATGAAGAAAAACTGAATCAAATGGCGGAGTTCATTCACCGCTACGTAAGAGAGAACAACGGCGAATCGCCCAAGTTCAAGGACATCCTTGAGTATATGGAGATGAGTAATTCCGTTGGTTACCGCTATTTGACCACCCTGCGCGACCGTGGTATTGTCAAGTACAACGGCAAGGACACGCTTTCCGTTAGAGGGCAGGATACTATGAAGGTTGCCTTTCGTCGTCTTATGATTTGCGGTAGCATTCCTTGTGGTTCTCCGGAAGATTACCGACAGGATATACAAGGCTACGTTGCCATTCCCGAGGAATGGATTGACGGCGATTGTTACTTGCTTCGAACCACGGGTGATTCGATGATCGACATTGGCATCGATGATGGCGATCTCGTCCTCATTAAGCGCGCTCAGGAGGCTTATGATGGGCAAGTTGTTGCCGTGCTCACAGATGAGGGCACGACGCTCAAACGCTTTATGAAGCGTGAAAATGGGCGTCCCTGGCTGCTTGCCGAGAACAAGAGCTACCCCAAGGAGAAACGCGAGCTGAAGCCGAGCAAAATTGAGATACAAGGCATTGCCCTGAAGGTAATCAAAGACATAAAGTGAGGTGATTCTATTGCGTAAGGCTACACAAGATAAGATACCGATTGCAAAGTGTGCGAACCCCGAATGCGGGCGCGCCATTCTCTACAGCAAAAATCCGCGCGAAAAGCTGAACGTAACCGTGCGCATGGCTGAGTCGAACTACACGGGTCCTACATTTATGTGTCCTCGATGCAAGAAGATGCTTGTAGTAATTGAGAAGCCAAAGGTTGCGACGGGCTATGTTGCCCTTCCGATCATTGCGGCTAACGCATAAAAGTACTTCTATAGAAGTATAAACAACATTTAAAAATCGAAAGTGAGCCATCCTCCCGTCAGTGAAAACGGGCGTCCGTGAAGAAAAGCGCGGATGAAGATAGCTGGGACGCCCACGCAATTTGCGTGGCAAATTGCCGAAGCCTATCTTAATAGCACGGGTGAGTATCAGATTTATCACAGAGCCAAGCTCTGTCTTATTCTGATGCTCACCTTTTTATTTTTGAAAACACACGCCGTTTGGCGGTGTTCATATACACTGCGGACAAGTTTCATTTGCGAAATCCGCAGAGCTCGCTGATATAAACCTTCTCCTTGCCCTGCGATGCGGCAGGAAGGGTGCGGGAGCAATGCGCGAAATGGCGAGACGCGCACCCGCGAAGCGATTACGCCTTTTACATTACGTAATGAAAGGAGTATCGTTTATGACAGAAAAGACGACCAGTTACGAACAGATGATGTTCGCGGATTATCCCGACATCGTCGGCATCGGCGATCTGCAGAAAATGCTTGGCATCGGGCGCAAAGCGGCTCTTGAACTTGCAAAGCATCCGCAGATCCACGGCGTAATCGTGGGAAACCGTTTCAGGATTCCCAAAATCAACGTCATTCGCTATATGCTGTGTGACGCTGAAGCATCGTAATCTTAAAAAGAAAGGATGTGAGAATGAAAAAGAAAGAGAGGTAAATCTAAATGGATTATGATTTTTATAATCCCTATCTCCTAAACAAACTTGATACCATCGATGCCGAGGAGCTGATGGCAACGCCCTACGCTCCGAAAAACTTTATCGTGGCAGATATGCTCCCAGAGGGTCTGACCCTTCTTTGCGGTCCGTCCAAGATCGGCAAGTCTTGGTTGGTACTTCAGCTGTGCATTTGCGTTTCGCTGGGTGTGCGCTTTATGGGTTTCAATACTCAACAATGTGATGTGCTCTACCTCGCGCTTGAGGATACTTTTGCGCGTGTAAAGGATCGCGTCGCGCGAATGACAGACGATTGTCCGTCCCGATTGCGATTCGCTGTACAGGCAGGAACGTTGGGCGGTGCTCTGGAAGAACAGCTCACACACCACAAGACTCAATATCCCGAAACCAAGCTTGTTGTAATAGACACTCTGCAAAAGGTTCGCAGTGCGCCCGATCCCAAGGCGAATAGCTCCGTCTATGGCAAGGACTATCAGGACATCGGCGCGCTGAAAAAGTTAGCCGACGATCTCTCGATTGCCATTGTGCTGGTTCATCATCTTCGTAAGACGAAGGACAAGGACGATCCTTTCAACGAGATCTCGGGTTCAACGGGACTGATGGGTGCTGCCGACACGGCACTCCTACTTAAGAAGTTTGACCGTGCTTCCAATCACGCTGAGCTTCTGTGGACGGGGCGCGACGTGCAGGACGGCGGAGTATGCCTGAGCTTTGAAGATTGCATTTGGGAAACCATCGACGGGAACGTGAACCGTGACTCAAGCTGTTATCGAAGGCTGAGTCCCATCGTCTACAAGACCTGCGAGTATATCAAAGAGCACAAGCATTTTCGCGGGACGGCGAGTGAGCTGCTTGCCCTCTTGGGCGAGGAGAACGTGAAGCCGAACGTGCTGACGAGATGTCTTTCAACCGAGGCGTATGACTATCTACAATACGTGGGAATTCTTTACGACTCGGGGCGAACGGGCAACGGTCGATGGCTTGAGCTGACACTCAAAGAGTGTGACGATAATGACGCAAATGACGAGAAAAATTCCACGGAAGAAATATCGACACAATCGTCACTTACCGTCACAGATGGCTGATTTGGTACACAAATTTACACGGGGTGCAAGAGAACGTGAAAACGTTGTCTTGTAGTGTAACGAGCATAGGAAATGTACTGCATCCGTGTACTGCACGTTTGCCCATTTCCTGCGTATCCTCGCGGATACGATTGGGGCTTAGCGTCCCTATAACCCCGCCGAGAGTGACGATATCATCAAGAATGTTTAAGGAGAAAAAATCAATGAATGTAAAAAACTTTAGCAAAAAAATCAAAAAAGATCTCAAGGAAACCAAAGAAAAATCTACAGAAACTATCACGATCAGAGTGACGAGCGAAGAGAAAAAACGCTTTGTAAGATTGGCTAAGGCGTGCAAAATTTCTCAAACTCAGCTCTTCAAAAAACTAATTCAAGGCGCAGATCTCAAAGCAATTCCGCCGTCAGAGATTTACGAAATCGCCCAAGATCTTTCCGCAATTCGCGAATTGATTTTGGAATATTGTTTTGAGGGAGAGCCGGTTCGTGCTTACGTGGCGGCGATCGAAAAAATGATGAACACCTTCTTCGAACACTGCAAACTTTTTTATGATGAAGGAATCTTCGGCGCGGCGTTCGAGAAATATTATCACGATCTTGATGAGAGCGAGGCGACTTGAGCATGGCGACAACGAAGATTTGGAGGATCAAAGATTCAGTCAAACGCGTGATCGAGTACGCGCGCAATCCCGACAAGACCGAGTTCAATGACCTTGCAAGAGAGCTTCACTATATCGCGGATGGCAACAAAACCGAATGGGTCGAGGATGAGAAGGTTTACCTTGTAAGCTCGATCAACTGTACGGGCGACCCATACGAAGCGATGATGAAGGTGCGCGAGCACTTCGGTGATCGTGGTTCCATTCTTGCTCACCACGCGTACCAAAGCTTCAAGCCGGGCGAGGTAACTCCCGAGCTGTGTCATAAGATCGGCGTTGAGCTGGCGGAAAACTTGTGGGGCGATCGTTATCAAGTAATGGTGGCAACTCATCTAAACAGATCACATCTCCACAACCATTTTATTCTGAATCCGATTTCGTTTATCGACGGAAAGAAGATCGACAGCGGACGCAAAAACTATTACAGCTTGCGTGAAACGTCGGATGAACTCTGTCGCAAGTATGGCTTATCGGTCATCAAAAATCCCAAGGCTCATACGCCGAGACCTATCTACTTTGATGAGAAGGCAGGCAAGCCGACGCGCTACAATTTGATGCGCTGGGCGATCGACGAAGCACGAAAGGTCTCACCGACGTGGCAGGATTTTATTCTGCACCTGCGGGACAAGGGTTACGAGTTTGACCGCAACGAGGGAGGAAAATATCCAAAGATCAAGCCGAAGGACGGAAAGCAATGGACGAGAATTTATAATCTTGGAGAGGATTATAGTCTCAAATCCATCGACCAAACCATTGAAGCAAATTACTGGAAAGGGCTTTGCGGTTACACTTCATACGTTGGTAAAGTCAAAAGCTACAACTTCCACAATCAAAAGCGCCCACCGAGGCAGCATTGGCTGTACGCGCCCGAGCGGGACTTCGGACCTTTGCTCACGCTTGTGCTGACCTTTGTGTATCTCTTGGGCGGTCCCGACTTGATCTCACCAAACGATCCCGCGCCGAAGTATCAACCGATCACGCCCGAGATGCGAGAAGCGACTCGAAAGTGCGAAATGTATTCGCGCCAAGCGGTACTGATGGGCAAAGAAAACATCAATACCAAAGAGGATGCTGACGCGTTTTTGGAGCGAACCGAACGCGAGCTGATGGCACTTGAGCGAAAAAGAAAGGACCTTTACAACAGCATTCGCCGCTGCAACGATCCTGAAATCAAAGCACAAGTCCAAGAAGAAATTCACGCCCTGACGGCAGAAATGAAGCCCCTGCGGCGACAGATCTCCGACATTAAGAATGTTCTTGAACGTTCGGGTGTGATGCGCGAAATGGTGGAAGCCGAGGAAAAGATGCGCCGCGAGAAGCTTGAGCGTGAATATTTTCTCTATCCAAAAGAAAAAGCAGAACTCAAAAACACAATGCCGAAATCGTCCGAGCCGCAGGCGAAAGCTCCCGCGCGCAAGGATGATCGAGCGAGATAAAAAAGGAGAATGATAGTTATGGTAGAAAAAAGAGGTTATGTTCCAAGTGATCTTGAAGAAATGGGATTTGATGTAAATCAGTATCCCTTTCCCTCCGAAGCCGGAGAAACCACCGCCACATTGGTTATGAGAAAATGGGGCAAAAGATGTAATTTGATTTGCTACTTCGATACCGACGACGGGCGAAAGCTTAAGCTTCTTGCCTATCGCGATGATCGAAAAGGTGGCAGATATACGACTCGAGAAAATGACATTTGTATGTCGTATCAGCCGCTTGGTTCAAGATGGAAAATTAAGTACACAATAACCCCGAGAGGCAATACCTCTTGGCTGAGCGCTGAGCAGATCTAAACTTGTGTGCCACCGGCACATAGGTTCACTTCCGCGCCAATGGATGGGAAGTTAGCAACTTCTCCTCCATTGGTGGAGAGGTAAGTTGTGCACCATCGGTGCAGAAGTTAGAAATTATGCTCCATCGGAGCACAATTAATTCGTCTCCGTCGGAGACACATTTTAACCTGAAAAAGAAAATAACTTCGTCTCACGTGGGGACGAAGTGAAAATATATCTATAAAAAAGCGAGAACCCGACCGCCGAAGCGAACGAGTTCTCTTTGGATAAATTATTTCTTACCGCTATCACGACTATTTTTATACGCATCATTGTTGGGATTACATTGATTTGCGTGATTGTCGCGATTAGCTTGGTATGCAGAATTATTGGGGTTGTTCTGATTGGCATAGTTATTTAACTGTGCCTGAGTGTGTGTATGTCCCGAAACTCCGTGTCCTTTTCCCATAACATTTCCTCCTTTCAAATCCGGTCATAGACCCGATTAACCGCCTCTACATAAACCGTAAAAGAAGGATGGTTATTGTCTTGAATAGAGAGATAATGATTTTTTAATTTCTTGTATACTTCTCTTACATCAGACCAATATCCAAGCTTTTTCAGCTTGTCAGCTTTCTTTCTCACATCTTTGGATGATGGAACTTCGCACCAAACATAACGGCGGAAGTATCTTTTGTCGTGTATTAAGCGGCAGTAATCACCACGCTCGTTCTTGGCAATAATTGCAACATCGAACTTGAACTTTACGTTTGGTGTGTTTTCCAAATAGAGAAATGATGTTATCACGGCGGTAGAATCGTGTCCGTCGGAGAACAATGTTTTGCCGACAATTTTGTTCAATGAGGTGAGAACAGTGTTTTTTAATTCAAACAAATCATCCCAATATTTGTTTGGCATACTGATAATCTGCAGATTGTAATCCAAATCAAACGGACCATTTCCGTCTCTCATAACCATATTTCTTGCACCACTTCCCACAAGAACAGGCTGTGTGATGATATCGTAATGGTCTTTTAAATAGTCTCTAAGGTCAACAAGGGTATTCGAGCAGAAACTACGATATGGGCTTACTTCCGATTCATAAACAAAATCATACATAACATTTCCTCCTATTACCCCTAACCGACCATTTAACTGTGCACCGTTAAATCATTATATTATACTCTTATTTTTTACTTTGTCAATAGGTTTTTAAAAATTTTATTCGAACTCAAAAAGAAACGTAACGCGGAATCGCACATTTGACGGGAGAGAAATTTTCTTGTATAATGGAGGCACTCCAATAAAGACCGTCCGAATATGTGCAGAAAGGAGTTATTTATGGTTGCAGGACACCTGCGAGAAAGAGACGGACGATATTACTGTGTACTCAGCTACACCGACTACACAGGCAAACGAAAACAAACGTGGAAAGCAACAGGGCTTTCCGTAAGAGGAAACAAGAAACGTGCAGAACAAATGCTGATGGACCTTCGCAAAAGCTTTGTTGTGCCCGAGGGACCCACCGAGGATCTTGAGATTCGTGAGGGGATGCTTTTCACCGAATTTATGAAGGCTTGGCTTGAAGTCGTGAGAACGACGGTCGTGCCTACCACCTTCGGCGGCTATCAGACCACGGTAGAAAAGAAGTTCATTCCATACTTCGAACCAAAGGGATTGGCGCTTGCCAACGTGCAAGCCAAGGACTTACAGAGCTTTTATCTACACGAGATGAAAACGCTGTCGGGAACTACGGTCAAGCACGAGCACGCGTTGCTTCACAAGATACTCAAGTATGCTTACCGAATGGATCTCATCTCCCACAACCCTGCCGACAAGGTTGACCCGCCCCGCGCGGAACGCTTTGAAGGCTCGGCATACACCGAGGAGGAGTTGGCACTACTCATCGAGAAATCGTGGGATCACAAGCTGGGGCTTCTCATCTATATCACGGCACTCTTGGGACTTCGAAGAAGTGAGGTGCTGGGACTTCGATGGAAATCGATTGACTTCGAGGAAAACAAGATCACCATCAACCACACGGTCACAGAGGCGCGTGTGGACGGCGAGACGGTCATCATTGCCTCTGATCGTACCAAGACCAAGTCGAGCTACCGAAGCTTTCCTATGTCGGACACGGTACGTGAAAAGCTACTTGCTTGGCGCGAGGTACAAAAGCGCTATCGCAAGATCTGCGGAAACTGCTACAATATGAAGGACATCGACTACGTGTTCACCGACGAAATGGGCAACCGCTTCAAGCCGCGTTATATCGAGGACGCTTTCCCGAAGATACTGGAACGCAATGGGCTACGCAAGATTCGCTTTCACGATCTTCGCCACACCTGCGCGAGCCTGATGCACAAAATGGGGCTCTCGCCCAAGGAAGTGCAGGACTATTTAGGGCATTCCACCGTCAGCGTAACCCTCAATATTTACACGCATTTGGACTGGAGCAGCAAGGAAAATGCCGCAAAAGCCATGGAAAATGCGGTAAAACTGCCCGAAAACACCAAAATTGCGAACCCATGGGAGGATTGAAAAAGTCTTATACCACAAGGCTTTCCGAGGTTTTTGAGAGAGTAAAAAGCTCTCTCGAAGGGTCAATTTTTGATACGAACCGAAACAAGATTTCAGCGTGCAAAACATAGTAAAAAGCACCTGATTTTTAGTAAATATCACTAAAATCAAGTGCTTTTTATTGGTTAAAATGGCGGAGGGTGTGGGATTCGAACCCACGTGCCCAGAGGGCAAACGGTTTTCAAGACCGCCTCGTTATGACCACTTCGATAACCCTCCGTAGGTTATCTTTTGCGAAAGACTCTGCAAATTGGGGAGAATTTCGCGAGAGAACTATGAAATTTTTGAGATTTAAAAAGTGCCGAAAACCCTTATAAATCAAGGATTTTTGAGGATACAAAGGGGATAGTTACGCGCGGGTTTTCAAGACCGCCTCGTTATGACCACTTCGATAACCCTCCGTAGGTTATCTTTTGCGAAAGACTCTGTAATTTGGAGAGAATTTCGCGAGAGAACTATGAAATTTTTGAGTTTGGAAAAGTGCCGAAAACCCTTATAATACAAGGATTTTTGAAGGAACAAAGGGGAT
>CANBDB010000044.1 GCA_947367285.1 uncultured Clostridia bacterium
GAAATTAGCGCACTCGATCCTGCTTCGCTTTGCTCGCAGTACGAGTGAGAGTCAATCCGCCACGGGCAAAAATAAGAAAGAGTCCGTTGGACTCTCTCTTATTTTTGGTCGAAGTGGCGGGACTCGAACTCGCGGCCTCCAGTACCCGAAACTGGCGCGCTACCACCTGCGCTACACCTCGTTATTCAACTCATTAAATATACCACAAATTGCTCCCATTGTCAATAGGTTGTGCTAAATTTTAGCAAAAGAGAAGGGCAGATGCCGAAGCATCTGCCCTATATTTAATTATTAATTACTAAACTAATAATTTATCTTATTTCTTGAAGAAACCAAGAATCATAGCAAGGATCTTCTTAAGGAATGCTACGATCTTATCCCAAACTGAAAGCTGAGGAGCGGGAGTTGTGGGATCGTCAGAAGGATCGGAGGGCTCAGAAGGCTCAGAAGGCTCAGAAGGCTCAGAAGGTTCGTCGCCACCGGGCTGCTGACCGGGATCTTCGGGAACGTAGTCGGGATCTTCTGCACCACAAACGCACTTGCCTTCAGTGTAGCTGTGCTCGTGAGCGTCAATGTTTACTGTGTAATCGCCAGGAGCGGATACGAATGTATAGTAGAGACCTACAACGTATGTACCTTCCTCAAGGTAAACGAGAGAACCGTAGTCTTCTTCGCCGTTCCAAGATTCACCAAGTGTGCCGTCTTCTGCGATAGAGAAGTCGGAATCTTCAGCGTAGATGTTGTCGATGAAGATGCAAGTGATGAGGAGAGGATTGTTGCAAGAGATCTGATACCAACCAGCCTCAGTGATTGTGATGTAACGGAATTCGTAGTTACCGAGCATTCCCTGAGGAACTGTAATTGTATTAGCACCGAGCTGAAGCATGTTGAGCTTATCTGTGCAGCCGGGGTTCTGGCAAATACCGATTACGTAGAAGTGTCCTGTAGCAGGGATTTCCTCTGTCTTTGTCTCTTCACATACGGAGCAAGTATTTGTCTTGGAACCTGCTTCTGTACATGTGGGATTAACTACTGTTTCAACCCAAGTATGAGAACCTGTAGCAGTAACTGTTGTGTCCTTATAGTTTTCGCCGCACTTGGAGCAAGTGTGGAGTGTGTAACCGTCCTTAACGCAAGTAGGAGCAACTACTTCGTCAACCCATTCGTGAACACACTTAGGTGTGCCACATCTTGAGCATTCATTGCCGTTGGACCAGTCGTGACGGAGAGAAGGAACTTCTTCCTGAGCAACGATTACTTCGTTACATACGGAGCAATGTTTACCTTCTGTGAGACCTGTTTCTGTACATGTAGCTTCAACTGCTGCATCTACTACTTCAGTATGACCTGCTGCGGGAAGAACTTTCTGTTCGAATACGTGACCGCAAAGTTCGCAGGACTTAACGTAAGAACCTTCTGCTGTGCAAGTAGGATCTACAGTTACTTCCTTAGTTGTGCAATCAACCTTGGAAATGTTGAGAGTGTATTCACCTTCGGGTACGTAACCGAGTGAATAAATACCAAAGATATAATCACCGGGTTCGAGATATGCATGACCATTTTCGGAACGGATCAACCAGTTGCCAGCTGTAGCATCTGCCCAATCATCAGGATTGGAAGTTGCGAATTCTGTTGTGTAGATCCAAATAGAAGCATATGTACCGGGAAGTGTGATGTTGTAGTGACCAGCTTCTGTGATTCTAACGATTGTGTTCTTGTAACCAGCAGAGAACGCTGCATCAACTACGAGTTTATGTGAACCGGGAACAAACTCAGGAGCATAGCAAACTGCGCAGTATCCTGCATAGTAGTAATGTCCTGTAGCGGGGATTTCTGTAGATACTACAGTTTCAGCATCACATCTGGAGCAATGAGAACCTTCTGTGTTACCAGCTGTTGTACATGTGGGAGCCTTAGCTTCAACGTCAACAACCTTGTCGTGACCGAGAGCGGGAACTTCTTTCTGAGCTTTTACGTAGTCACATTTTGTGCAATGCTCGCCTGCTGTAAGACCTGTTTCAGTACATGTAGCATCTTTTGCTGCATCTGCAACGATGTCGTGAGGAACGAATGTTACTGTGAGAGTTTTGCCCTCAAGAGCAAATACATATTCACCTGCACATTCTGTTGTGAAAGCGATGTTATCATAGCCATCACCTTCGTTAATCTTTGTAAACTTGCCTACAGTACCATCGCTGGTTTTGAGAGTCAAACCATCAAATCCAGTCCATGTACCAGATATAATAACCTTGAACTGATAGGACGTGTTTTTAGCAAGATTAATTCTTACGTAGCTAACAGTTCCACCGATATTGTCAAGTTTAAACTGGTTAGCAGTAGCGTTCCATTCATTAAAGCTACCAGCGAGATAGTTGTCAGTTTCACAAGGATCCTTTTCGGGAATCTCTTCTACACTTGCGTACCATTTATCCTCATAATAATACTGACCAACCGTGTATGTTAAGTCGGCAGTTTGTGTGCCGGCATTGTTGTTGAAGATAATGCTTGTGTAAATTATTTCAGATTCAATGTAGTATACATCAAATCCATTAACCTTTACATCGTTCAATTTCTTCATAGAAACACCTGGCCAAGTGTTGTCGCCATTAGCATTCCACATGTAAGCATAAACAGATGTCCACTTGCTAGCATTTACGAAATAAACGATTCTCAAATTGCAACGAGAGCATACACCGTTTACGTAATCATGTCCAAGAGCTTCGGAAGCTTCGGGCTCAGTTGTATAATCACAATCATCGCAATCATAATATTTCTGACCGCCTGCAAGACATGTTGCTGAATCAATAAGGGACATGTTTGCATGAGCACAGTAATCGGGATCTGAACCGCCACATTCTGTACATGTTCCTTCTACGTAATTGTGTCCGGGAGCTTCAGCTTTAACATCGCCACAATAGCAAGCGGAATCTTCTGTACAAGAACCTTCAGAGTAAGAATGTTCGTGAGCAGACCAAGTTTTTGTAGCAAAATCATAAACCATCTTATCTCCAGGAACGAGGAGGTCAGTAGTTTGTGCGCCACTTCCATTGAAGATAATCATATCCCAACCTGCAGTGGTTGTATATGCATAGATGTTATCTGCAACTTTAGTTGCTTTGCTGCCGGGCCAAGTTGTTCCGCCGCCAACTTTTGCCCAGTTGTGAGCATTTACAGATGACCATTTTCCTGTGTTTATGAAATATACTGTGTGTGATTTTGCGTTGTCGAATCCACAAAGGTCACATACCTTATCTGATCCGTAAACGTGATCGGTGGGAGCACCACTAGTTACGTCACACTTAGAACATTTTACAGACTCAAGGCAAACATTACCACCACTAAAGTCGTGATCGCATGTGGGAGCTTCTTTGGTAACAGTAACAGAAGAACCCTTGAGTTTAATAGTTACTGTATAACCAGCTTCAGCTGCAGTTATAGTAAGCACATAGTCAGAACTAGGATATGCAGTACCCCACGCATGATCCTTAGCACATTTGAATTTGTGGGTGCCTGCGGGCACATTGTAATATACCTTATAATAGGTGTCTGTAGCGCTATCATAAGACATATCATTGTTGGTGTCGCTAGTGTTCCAGTTTGAACCGCAAAGAGATGAGGTACCAGCAACAGTCCATGTCTGTCCAGCTGCAGCACTTGCAGTAAGAACAGACAAGCTCATAAGTACTGTCATTACAACAAGTACAAGAGCTAAAATTTTGCTTGTGTTTTTCATAAGTTTTCCTTTCTTATAAATAATATTCTAATGCAATATTTTGCATCGTATAGATTATAGCACTTTATGTGAGATATTACAATATATTTTTTTAATAAAAGTTATTTTTGTGAAAAATAAACAAAGTGAATGGTGTTCATATTAGCAAGTTGACAAGAGAATTTAACCGTTTTTGTGCATTATTGAAATGCAATATATTTTTGCTCTGTTTTTGAGGTTTTTTGAGAAAAAATATTTACTATTTTTTATATATCTATTGACATATTGCGGGCGATGTGATACACTATTTGAGTAAATTAAATATCGGACTAAAGAATAGTTAGAGGCGCGGTAGAGAATAGTAGCGCGGCACGGGTGCTCAAACACCAATGGTGGCGTGTGAAAGGTGATACCGCCGAAGCAATTTTGCTTTTGAGGGCAGAAACGCTGGGCAAACGGAGAATATCCGGTTGACTGTCACATTTTTTGTGGAGTGCTTGCTTTCGGATTGCTGAATTTTTGCGGATTTTTGCGTCGGAGCACTTTGCTCCGACGTTTTTATTTGCAAAAAATTCAACAAAAAAGAGGTACAAAACAATGAGAACACGAATCACACTAATTTCACTACTTACACTTGCTTGCATCCTTCTTTGCTCGCTCGCATCCTGCGGCGGTGGCAGAGAACACGTTGATATTTCGGGTGCGACCGACCTTTCAGGCCTTGCAGGTGCAACCATTGCCGCGCAGACAGGTACATTCCACCTTGACGCACTCAACACACTCGAGGGCGTTACCGTTAAGGAATATGAGGACTTTTCCAAGCTCCTCGTAGCACTTAAATCAGGCGCTATCGACGGCTACGTTGCGGAAGAGCCCACGGCTCTCTCCGTTGTTGCAAGCAACTCCGATCTTGCATATCTTCCGCTTGTGAACAACGATACAGGCTTTACCGCAAGTGATGCTGACACGGGTATTGCAGTTGCATTCAAGACTGGCAGCGATATGGTGGCAAGGGTTAATCCTATTATTGCATCTATCAGCGTCACAACACGTTCTGCTCTTATGGCACAGATCGTTAAAATGAGCGAAAATATGGACGCTCCCCTTGGAGAAGATATTGTTCTTTCCAGTTCAAATAAAGACACTTCAAACGGCACTCTCCGCATCGCTATGGAGTGCAATTACGCGCCCTTTAACTGGACACAGACTACTGACGCAAACGGTGCTGTAAAAATTTCCGGCAGCAACTTCTACGCAAACGGTTATGACGTTCAAATAGCTAAGTATATTGCGGCTGAGCTCGGTATGGCTCTTGAGATTTTTGCAGTTGAATGGGATAGCTTGATTCCCGGTCTTCAGGCGGGTACATACGACGGTATTATCGCCGGTATGAGCCCCACTGCAGAGAGAGAAAAAGAGGTTGATTTCACCGATTGCTACTACAACTCAAATTTGGTAATTATTTACAAGAAAGCTAGATAAAAATGGAATTTTTTCAAAACGTATTAGATATTTTAACTAAATATTATCCCTATCTCCTTGAGGGCTTGGGATACACTATGCTCATTGCTCTCACGGGTACGATATTGGGCCTTTTGATAGGTCTAATCACGGGTATTGTAAAGACGGTTCCTCTCTCAAAAAGGGGCGGTGTGAGATTTTTACAAAAGCTTATAAATTTCATTATTTCATGCTATGTTGAGATATTCCGCGGAACGCCCATGATGGTGCAATCCATGGTAATTTTTTGGGGCTATGCTTTTATGAATGGTGGCGAAACTCTACCACTTATTCCTGCGGGAATTTTCATTGTTTCCATCAACACGGGCGCCTATATGACCGAGATCGTCCGCGGCGGTATTATCTCCGTTGACAAGGGTCAGTTTGAGGGCGCGTACAGTGTGGGTATGACTCATACTCAGGCAATGACAAACGTTATAATTCCACAGGTTATGAGAAATATTTTGCCTTCGGTTTCAAACGAGTTCGTTATCAATATTAAGGATACCTCCGTTCTTAACGTTATCGGTGTAATGGAGCTTTACTTCATGGCTAACAAGATCCAAATGATGACGTGGAACATTTTTGAAACGTATTTGATTATTTGTGTAATTTACTTCATTATGACTTTCAGCGTTACAAGAATCTTGCGCGTTGTAGAAAAGAAGCTTGCGGGAAGTGATTCATATACGATTTGCGGCTCGCAATCCGATCCCGATGCTGAGATACACGTGAAAAAGGAAGAGAAGGTGTTTGGATGATGGAAAGCGTTATTTCACTTAAAAATTTGAAAAAGAGCTTTGATAACCGTGAGATTCTCAAGGGAATTGACCTTGAAATCAAAAAGAACGAGGTAGTTTCCGTTATTGGTTCATCCGGCTCGGGAAAAAGTACAATGCTTCGTTGCATCAATCTTCTTGAGGACGTAACGAGTGGCGATATTTGCTTCTACGGTAAGAGTGTTACGGGCGGTGATATCGATATAAATGACTACCGTTCAAAGATAGTTATGGTGTTCCAACAATTCAATCTTTTTAATAATATGACCGTGCTTGATAACTGTGTTCGCCCTCAAACCGTAGTGCTTAAAAGAAGCAAGGAAGAGGCAAAGGCAAACGCACTCAAATATCTTAAAAAGGTTGGTATGGCGGAGTATATTAATGCCCGCCCCGCACAGCTCTCGGGTGGTATGAAGCAAAGAGTTGCTATTGCGCGCGCGCTTTCAATGAATCCCGAGGTAATTCTTTTTGACGAGCCAACCTCGGCTCTTGACCCCGAAATGGTTGGCGAGGTTCTCGACGTTATGCGCTCTCTCGCGGGTGAGGGACTTACAATGATAGTTGTTACTCACGAAATGGCATTTGCTCGCGACGTCAGCGATAGAGTAATATTTATCGACGAAGGTGTTATTTGTGAAGAGGGAAATCCCAAGGAATTTTTTGCGTCACCCAAAACGGAAAGAGCAAAGGCATTTTTGTCAAGATTTTTGCAATAGAAAATAGGACACCGCGGTGTCCTATTTTTTTTGTTGTATTTTTGATAAAAATGTGGTATAATAATAAAAAGAGGTGATTTTTTATGCAAAACAAGCACGTTGAGTATAAGAGAATTGCTGACGGCGCAAGAGTTGCTGTGCTTTGCATTCACGGAATTTTGGGTACACCCAATCATTTTCGCGAGCTCATTCCTTTGATTCCAGAGGAATATTCCGTGTACGCGATGGTAACGGCAGGGCACTGCGCAAGTGTGAACGATTTTTCAAAATCCTCACTGAAAATGTGGGAAGAGAGCGTTCAAAAAGCCATTGATGAGCTCCTTTTGACACACGAAGAGATCTACATAGTTGGACATTCAATGGGGACACTTTTTGCCATTGAACAGGCAATGAAAGAGCCGCGAGTTAAGCGTCTATTTTGCCTCTCCATTCCAATAAAGGTTGGATTTAGACTCCGAATGATCCCTATGGCGCTTAAGATTTACACGAAGAAGATCAAGGATGACGACATCATTACTTTAACAATTAGGGAGTGCTACGGTTGCGTTGACAGTAAGAATATCTTCCTTTATCTTGGTTGGATACCAAGGTTTTTAGATCTATTCAAAAAGATTAGAGAAACACGAAAAAAGCTTGATAAACTTGAAACTCCTTGTGTAGCATATCAATCATCACTTGATGAGATGGTCTCCCCGAGATCAATAAAAATATTGAAAAGAGAATCAAAGATGAGAGTGGAGACACTTGAAAAATCCACCCATTTCTATTACGAGCCGACGGAGCTTGACTTTCTTAAGAGAGAATTCATAAAATTTTTATCGTAGATTTGTTAAATATAAATAAATTGACCTTGAATTATAAAAACCACTTTAAAATAGTGGTTTTTTGCGTATAATATATACTAATATTATTATGGGGGAAAATGGTTTTATGACGTTGGAAAATTTCAAAAAACAAAAAGATTTTCTCGTATGCGTTGATAGCGACGGATGCGCTATGGACACTATGGATATCAAGCACATTCTTTGCTTCGGGCCCTGCATGGTCGACGAGTGGGAGCTTGATGAATGGCGTGATGAGATTCTTGAAAGATGGAACGAGGTCAATCTCTACACCATAACACGTGGCATAAATCGCTTCAAGGGACTTGCCGTTGCGCTTGAAGAAATCGATAGAAAATATACTAAAATTGAAGGCATTGAGGAATTCGCTGCTTGGGTGGATATAAGCTCCGAGCTTTCAAATGCGGCAGTTCAGCGCGAAATTGATGCAAATAAGGACACTGTAATATTCAAAAAAGCTTTGGCTTGGAGCATTGCGGTGAACAAAAAAATAACGGCTCTTCCCGATGAGGATAAGCGACCCTTTGAGCTTGCGCGAGAGGCACTTGCATTCGCACACGAGAGAGCCGATGTGGCAATCGTTTCCAGTGCAAATCTTGAGGCAGTTCTTGAGGAATGGGAAAAGCACCACCTTCTTCTGCACGTAGACATAGTTATGGCTCAAAACGTTGGTACAAAAGCATTTTGCATTTCGGAGCTTCTCAAAAAGGGCTACGATATGGGAAAGGTGGTAATGTGCGGCGACGCGCTTGGAGATATGCAGGCGGCGGAGAAAAACGGTGTGTATTACTATCCCATTCTCGTAAAGCACGAAAAGGAAAGCTGGCAGGAATTTATGGACGTTGGATTTGAAAAATTGATCGACGGAAGCTACGCAGGTCCATACCAATCAGCAAAGAGAAAACAGTTTTTAAAAAATCTTGGAGAATAAATAAAAAGAAAAAGGAGAATTTACAATGGTAGATCTAAAAGCCAAGCCCTATTATCTTTCCGACGAGGATATTAAATGGGTAGAGGACACAATTGCGAGCATGACTGATGAAGAAAAGGTTGGTCAGCTCTTCTTCCAGCTCACGATGGGACTTGATGAGCAATATCTCAAAAATCTTGTTGAAAAGTATCACGTTGGCGGTATCCGTTACAACAACGTTCCCGGCCACATGATTGCACAACACAATGCAACACTTCAAAAATATTCCAAGCTTCCCCTCATTATCGCTTGTAACACTGAGGCGGGCGGTAACGGCAGCTGTGCTAACGGTACTTTTATCGGTAGCGGTATCAAAATTGCTGCAACAGGTAACGAAAAGTATGCATATGAGCTCGGAAGATGTGCAAATGAAGAGGCATCTGCGATTGGATGCAATATGGCATTCGCTCCCGTTGCTGACATTCACTACAACTGGCTCAATACTGAAATCGTTACACGTGCATTCGGAACTGACCCGGAGAGAGTTGCTTCTATGAGCAAGGCATACCTTGAGGGTGCTCATACAGTGGACGGATTTGCCTGTGCTGCTAAGCATTTCCCCGGTAACGGAATTGACTTCCGTGACGCCCATCTTTCCAATAATATCAACGATTTCACAGAAGAAAAGTGGATGGAAACCTACGGTCACGTTTATAAAACTCTTATTGACGCAGATCTCGATGCTATTATGGGCGGTCATATTATGATGCCCGAATATATGAGAGCAGTAAAACCCGGCATTTCCGATGATGAGATGCTTCCTGCAACTCTTTGCCCCGAAATTATGACAGGTCTCCTCCGTGAAAAGCTTGGTTTTAACGGTATGGTTGTAACAGACGCTTCCCACATGGTAGGTATGACTGACAGAATGACTCGCCGCGAGATGCTTCCCGCATCCATCAACGCAGGCTGCGATATGTTCCTCTTCTTTAACGACCCCGACGAGGATTTTGCAACCACGCTTAATGCTTACCAAAACGGCATTATCTCCGAGGAGAGAATGACTGGGGCACTTACTCGCATTCTCGGACTCAAGGCTCATATGGGACTTAATAAGAAGAGCAGAGAAGAGCTTTCTACTCCCAAGAATCTTGAGGGATTGCTCGGAAAACCCGAGTATAGCGAGATCTCCTCGGCTATATCCAAGGATGCGCTTACACTTGTTAAATATAAGGATGAGGGCGTTCTTCCCATCACTCCCGAAAAGTATAAGAAAATTATGATCGTGCACATTAAGGGTGCTCCTTCTCCCTTTGAAGCTCTTGCAAAAATTGCTATGGGCGGTGCACAGGGCAAAAATCCTGCCGAGGATCTTCGCGACCGCCTTATAGAAAAGGGATTTGAGGCATTCATTTATGAGAGCCCGATGGAGCAAATGCAAAAGCAAATTGCTCGCGGTGAAAAGCCCAATCTCAACGTGTATTTCGCAGGCAAAAATGCTATTGATGACTTCGTAGCAGGCCAGGATATGGTTATCACTCTTTGTGACGTTTCCGTTGGTCGTCCGAGCTTTGGCTTCTCCAAGGGCGGCGGTGAAATTCCGTGGTATGTATTTGAGCTTCCTGTTGTTGGAATCAGCGTAAATGCACCCACAATGCTTGCCGATATGCCCCAGCTAAGAACTTACATCAATGCGTATGACTCTAAGCCCGCAACTATGGAAGCACTTGTAAATGCTCTCCTTGAGGGCCCCGAGGCGTTCGGGGGCAACGACCCCATTGACTCCTTCTGCGGACTTTGGGATGCTAAGATTTGATTAATCTAAATAAATAAAAATTCCACCGAGTGATCGGTGGAATTTTTATTTAATTTGATCAATTTTCCTTTTGTGATTTTTCGGCCTCTTCGATAATTTCTTCGATATCCTGCGCAGGAGTTCTTTCC
>CANBDB010000045.1 GCA_947367285.1 uncultured Clostridia bacterium
AAGCTCTTGGGTCTTGAGGACATCCTTCACAAGCGAGTCATCGGTCAGGATGAAGCTGTCCTCAAGGTCAGCGAAGCTATTCTTCGTTCCCGTGCAGGAATCAAGGATCCGCGCCGTCCTATCGGCTCGTTCCTCTTCTTAGGTCCTACGGGTGTAGGTAAGACAGAGCTTGCAAAGGCACTTGCCGAGGCTCTGTTCGACGACGAAAAGAGTATGATTCGAATTGATATGAGTGAGTATATGGAAAAGTACTCTGTATCCCGTCTGATTGGAGCGCCTCCCGGATACGTTGGTTACGATGAAGGCGGTCAGCTTACCGAGGCGGTAAGGAGAAAGCCCTATGCCGTTATCCTATTTGACGAGGTTGAAAAAGCGCATCCTGACGTATTCAACGTACTTCTCCAGGTTCTTGATGACGGACGTATCACCGACAGCCAAGGCAGAACGGTTGACTTCAAGAATACCGTTATCATACTGACCTCGAATCTTGGTTCCGGTGCAATCCTTGATGGAATCAATGCAAACGGCGAGATCAACGAGGAAGCAAGGCAGACGGTATCCGAATTACTGAAACGCAGCTTCCGCCCTGAGTTCTTGAACAGACTTGACGAAATTGTGTTCTACAAGCCGCTCACCAAGGAAAACATCAACGGCATCGTAGATCTTCTGATCGCAGATCTAAACAAGCGTTTGAAGGATAAGCAGGTTACCGTAAAGGTAAGCGATAACGCAAAGCAGTTTATTATTGACTCGGCTTACGATCCCACCTACGGTGCAAGACCCTTGAAGCGTTTCATTCAATCTAAGATTGAAACATTGCTTGCCCGTGCTATCATAGGCGGCAACGTCGAGCCCGAAACGACCCTGGAGATCGATTGTGAGAACTCCGCTCTCGTAATAAAATAACACTCAGCCCTCGCTCCGTAATGGAACGAGGGCATATTATTGTTTTTCCTTGTCTTGTTCGTTATAATAATTCTGAGTATCCTCGGCGCATTTTGCGACTCGCTCAACCATTCCTTCCTCGTATATGTCAGCATAGAGAAAACCATTAATGTTTATTTCTCCTTAGGGACGTCTGTAGGATTTTTATGCATAATAGGGCTGATACCATAGGCAAAACTGTACAGAATAGAACGATACACATCTACTACTTGGTTTAAGAAGTATCTCCGCTACTTTCTCATTCGTCACGATATCGCTATCAATATACAGCACAAGCTCTCCGTTCTTTGTTTATTGCGGCGCAAATTTTCAGGTGTGGATACATAAGAAAAGATGCAACACAGACTTTCGTCAATGTTGCATTATTCTTAGTTTAGCTACTCTCAATCGGCATTTTCTCTTGGATTTAACTTAATATCCTTATGAGAACCTGCCTTTGCTCTCTTTTTTTATGCTAATTTAATGCCAAACTCTTTTTTGAGGGTGTCGGAAAGCTTTTTGACGGGGAGTCCAACCACGTTGAAGTAGTCGCCCTCAATTCCATTGATCCAAAGGGAAGCATATCCCTGAATCGCGTACGCGCCTGCCTTGTCGTATGCTTCATCTGTGTCGAGGTAGCGCTCAACGTCGTACTCCTCAACTGTGTCAAAGAAAACTGTGGTACACTCACTTGTTACTACGGTTTTTTCTTTTGTTATAAGAGCAATTCCGCTGATTACGAAGTGCGGCTTGCCCGAAAAGGCGAGAATCATACGTTTGGCATCCGTGCGGTCGATAGGTTTACCCATAATCTCGCCGTCGGCACTTACAACAACCGTGTCGCAGGAGAGGATGATTTGGTTCTCGTCAAATTTTCCTTCGCTTTCAAGAAGCACGCGCACGGCATTACCCTTGCGAAAAGCAATTTCTTCAACGTATTTTTTGCCGTCGCGCTCGTTTGTGTGCTCGTCGGTGTCGCAGGTGATTATATCAAATTTTATACCGAGATTTTGGAGTATCTCTTTTCTTCTCGGAGATTTTGATGCTAAAATTATGTTCATAGTGTGTTCCTTTGTAATTGTATTGACAAGTAAATTGGGATTTAGTGAGAAGTTAGATTACTTGGGATTTAGGGTACCTACTTTTTTGAAAAAAAGTAGGCAAAAAACTTTTCAAGAGACTTCGTCATTCTCGCAATATAGTTTGATATGATTTTATAGCTCACATCACGAACTGCGTGTATTAAGAAGTAGGCAAAAAGCTTTTCAAGAGACTTCGTCATTCTCGCAATATAGTTTGATATGATTTTATAGCTCACATCACGAACTGCGTGTATTAAGAAGTAGGCAAAAAGCTTTTCAAGAGACTTCGTCATTCTCGCAATATTGTTTTGCTAAATTTATAAGACACAACACGAACTATATCCATTTTACCGTAGGGGAGGGGTCTCCCCTCCCGGTTCGAAATGAATGTAAATTTTGTTCGTAACGGGGCGTCGAAGGCGCCGTCTCCTACGGTGTGTATGAGTATAACATTGTTTTCCGTAGGGGCGGATTCCATATCCGCCCGTTTGATGTGAAAATAACATTAATTTCAATACGGACGCGCAATGCGCGCCCCTACGGTGTTAGATAGCCTTCTCCAGCGGAGAAGGGGGACCGCTTGTGGTGGATGAGGAGAACAGGGTTTATGCGGATAATCGTCTTTCTCATTTGTCGAAAAACGTTATGTGTTGCTCCGCAACACAATTTGCGCGAAATCCAATTGCGAAGCGCGACAAAAAGTTTTTGCCAAGCTTTTTTCAAAAAGCGGAGAAAAAAGTAGGTTTTAAAAATGCCGACCGCCTATGCGGTCGGCATTTTGATTTATTCTTTATCTACAGATTCGGAATCCGTGTCGGTTGTGTCGTCAAAGGTTTCGCCTGCGGGCGCGTTCATCATTCTCTCGCGCTCTTCTTTTTCGCGGCGAAGCTCTTCTTCAACCTTGCGCTGTTCTTCCTCTTCAGCCTTGAGCTTTGCCTCGTTTTCCTCGCGGCTCTTGCGCTCCTTTTCACGCGCTATTTCGTCGATATCATCAAAGGTGAGATCATTTTCCATAGCAGCCTTAAACTGATCGGCGTCCATAAATTCCGCGTGGAGAAGGTATCCTGCGATTAGGTGGAGCTTATCAATATGCTCGGTGAGGATATTTTTACATTCCTTATACGCGTTTTCAATAATTGCACGGATTTCGTCATCAATTTCCGCCGCGATCTTTTCGGAATAGTTCTTATTATTATTGAAATCTCTTCCAAGGAACACCTCGGTGTCGGAGTGTCCGCTACCGTAGAGAACTGTGCCGAGCTTATCACTCATACCGTATCTCGTTACCATATTGCGAGCAATCTTTGTTGCCTGTTGGATATCGCTGGATGCGGCCGTTGAAATATCGTCGAGCACGATCTCCTCGGCAACACGTCCGCCAAGGGCGAGAATGATCTCGTCGAGCATTTGCTTCTTTGTCATTGTGAACGTATCCTGCTCGGGAATATTCACTGTAACACCACCTGCGTTGCCCGAGGGAACGGTGGAGATGAATTTAACGGGATTTGTGTGCTTGCAATAGTAGGATGCTACCGCGTGACCTGCTTCGTGGTATGCGGTGAGCTTATTATCCGCCTCGGTTCTAACACGGGATTTCTTTTGAGGGCCGAGAAGGATCTTCATATAGGATTTTTCGATATCTTCCATACCGATAAGGGATTTATTGTTCTTAGCTGCGTGGAGAGCTGCCTCGTTGAGAAGATTTGCAAGATCCGCGCCTGTAAAGCCGATCGTGCTCTGAGCTACCTTGTGGAAGTCTACGGTGCTTTCCATGGGCTTCTTTCTCGCGTGAACCTTGAGAATTTCCTCTCTTCCGCGAATGTCGGGATAGCCAACTCTCACCTGACGGTCAAAACGACCGGGACGGAGAAGTGCAGGGTCGAGAATGTCGGCACGGTTGGTTGCCGCCATGATGATGATGCCCTCATGTGAGCCAAAGCCGTCCATTTCAACGAGAAGCTGGTTAAGGGTTTGCTCTCTTTCGTCGTGACCACCGCCAAGTCCTGCGCCTCTATGACGTCCAACTGCGTCGATCTCGTCGATAAATATGATAGCGGCGGGGGCTTTTCTTGCTGTGTCAAAAAGGTCTCTTACACGGCTTGCACCAACACCTACGTACATTTCAACAAAGTCGGAGCCGCTCATTGAGAAGAAGGGAACTCCCGCCTCGCCTGCAACAGCTTTAGCAAGAAGTGTCTTACCCGTTCCGGGAGGGCCCACGAGAAGAACACCGTGGGGAATTTTTGCGCCAAGACGAGCAAACTTTTGAGGATCCTTAAGAAATTCAACTATCTCTACAAGTTCTTCCTTTTCTTCCTCTGCGCCTGCAACGTCAGCAAAGGTTACTCTGTTTTTATCGCTTGTAGGCATATGTGCTTTTGCCTTGCCAAAGCTCATCATACCGCCCGTGTTCTTGTTCATTTGCCTTGTCATATACATAACAAGGAACACACCGGCAAGGATAACGAGCACGTTGGGAATAATAGCCAACCACCAAGAATACTCTGCGAGGGGCTGATAATCGTATCTTTCAAGGTTTTTATTGCCTTGGAATTTTTCAAATTCTTCTCGGAAAAGCTCAACGTCACGAAGCTTGTAGCTTATCTTTTCGGTTTTGAGTCCTGCCACGTCCTCGGGAGTGAGAACGCCTTCTTTATCGGACTTATACACAATCATATTGAGGACGTTGTTATTGGTTACCTGGAATTCTTTTACTCGGTCTTCCTCAAAATATTCCATTACGTCACTAAAGATAATCTCTTCTTTCTTGGAGGGGGATCCAAGCATAGCAAACACCGCTACAAAGATTAGAGATATCAATGCGACGTAAAAAATAATTACCTTTGCATTGTTTTTCATTAATTACCTCCGGGTCTATACTAAGTATCAATTATTTTGAAAAATTACGCTGATGCGGAAAAAATCCGTACCACTCTTTATTTTATCCTCTTTTATGCGGTCGCAAACCGCTACCGACGGAATCCATAAAATCTCATTATTGGAAACAAGGAGTGGTAGTTTATTTCGCATCTCAAGTGGGATTTTTTTCTCACTCATAAGTTTTTTGATTTTTTTATTCATTTTTCCCGCGAAAACCACGTCTCCCTCTTGTCTTGGACGAAAATGGGTATCTTTTGTCACAAGTTCGCATTTCACCTCAAGGAAGGGGAAGGATTTGTCGGCGCTTTCGGTGGGATTTTTTTCGATTTTGATTGTCACTCCGTCACAAATTTGTTTTTCGCCCTCAAAGAAGGGAATATGAAAGTCGAAATTTGCTTGGATATTTGTTTCTTTCACAAAAACAATAGAAGAGTTTTCAATTTTTGCCACGGCTTTTGATGGCAGGGAGATGGCGGAGTGGGGCTCACTGCACAGGGCAAGCTCGATTACACTCTCAATATGCACTCTTTCAAGAGTTGCGCCCATCTCTCGTTCAAACATGAGCGAAAGTACCTTGGCTTTAAGTGTGGGGTGGAGTGAATTGAATTTTGAGAGGGGAATGTATTTTGCACATTCATTCTCAATGAATATGTTTGCCTCGGCGGTGATAAAATCGTCCGCATCAGAGGCACTCGCGCTAAGTCGCGCGAAAACTGCGCTGAGATTTGGTTGAAGCTCGCGCATTTTGGGTGTGAGCTCCGAGCGAATAAAATTGCGCGCATAGGCGGTATCATCGTTTGTGCTATCGGTTACAAAACTGATGCCGTTTCCTTGACAATACGCAAAAATTTCACTCTTTTCGGTATGCAGCAAGGGGCGTACAATATGAAGGTCGCCTGAGAATAAACGGTGTTCCTTAATGCCTGCAAGCCCGTTTACACCGCTTCCTCTGAGAACGTGCAAAAGCACAGTTTCAATTTGGTCCTCGGCATGATGAGCGGTAACGAGTAGGGGAATGTTATTCTCGCGCATAATTTTTTCAAAAAATGCGTATCTTTGCTCTCTTGCTTCCTGCTCGATACTGTTTCCGTGCTCCTTTGCGAGCGCGGGCACATCACCTGAACCTAAAAAGAAGGGAACTTCAAATTGTTTTGCGATATTTTCGCAAAACTCCGCGTCGCGCTCCGCCTCCTCACCACGAATCCCATGATTAAAGTGCGCGGCGTATAGAGGATACCCATTGATTTTTGAATCTTGTACAAGGAGTGAAAAAAGCGCACTTGAATCCGCTCCTCCCGAAAATGCGAGAAGCACGGGAGTACTCTTTGGCAAGCTTGCAAGAGAGTGGGGGGAGACGTATGAAATTTTATAAGTGGATTTCATTTTGCTCCCCCTATTCTTTGATTTATTCTTCGATATTATCCGCGATTGTGCGGAACTTGGTGTACTGACCGATCCAACCCATCTTAACGGTTCCTGTTGAGCCGTGACGGTTCTTTGCGATAATAACCTCTGCGATATTCGCCGCGTTATTGTCGCCGGGAACACCGTCGGTCTTATAGTATTCATTTCTGTAAAGGAACATTACAACGTCCGCGTCCTGCTCGATAGCACCGGAGTCACGAAGGTCGGAAAGCATGGGCTTTTTATCCGTTCTTGATTCAGGTCCACGGGAGAGCTGTGCGCAACAAATAATGGGAACGTTAAGCTCTTTTGCCATAATCTTAAGCGCTCTTGAAATATCGGCAACCTCTTGAACACGGTTGTCGATTTTTCTATCACTTTGCATGAGCTGAAGATAGTCCACAACAACAAGGCCAAGATTGTCGATACGGCGGAGCTTTGCCTTCATTTCGGTTACGGAAAGTCCGCTGGTGTCGTCGATAAGTATGTCACAGGAAGCAAGTCTTGAGCTTGCGTCCGCAATCTTTTCCCAAGAGTCGCTGGAGAGCTTGCCCGAGCGGAGCTCGTAGCTATCAACGAGAGCTTCACTTGAGAGCACACGGGATACGAGCTGCTCAGCACTCATTTCAAGAGAGAATATGCAAACCTTTTTCTTGGTGCTTTGCGCTACGTTGGTTGCAATATTGAGTGCGAAGGAGGTTTTACCCATACCGGGACGTGCACCTACGAGAACGAGGTCGGAGTTGCCCATTCCAACGAGTACTCGGTCAAGACCTGAAAAGCCCGTTGACGTTCCGTGGGATGCTTCGGGATTGATGGAAAGCTCGTGGAGATTGTTATATACTGAGCCGAGGACGTCGCGAATGTGTCTGAAATTCTTTGTGTCCCTGCCTTGAGCGATTGCAAAAATCTTACTCTCGGCAAGCTCGATAATTCCGCTTGCGGACTCCTGCTCGGAAAATGCGCTTTCATTAATTTCTCCGCAAACCTCAATGAGCTGACGGAGTGCACTTTTTTCTTTTACTATTTTTGCATAGTCCTTGATATTGAGCGCGGTAGGAACTACCTCGGACAGAGTTCTTATGTAATCCTCTCCACCGCTCTTGCTGTAGATGCCCTTACGAACAAGGGCGTCAATAAGAGTTACAACGTCGATCTCGTGGTTAGTGAGAAAGAGCTCGGTAGCCGCGAGGTAGATTTGCTTGTGCTCTGTGATATAAAAGTCATCTGCCTTGATAATATCCGCAACCTCGCTAATAGCGGCAGGGTCGATGAGGATCGAGCCGAGAAGGGATTGCTCCGCAATAAGGGAGAAGGGCAGCTTTCTATTAAGTTCTTCGTTCATATTATACCTCTTATTGCTTGGGGGAAACTTGAACTGTTATAGTTCCAACTATCTCCGCGCCATAAAGCTTTACTTCAACCTTGTACGTTCCAAATGTCTTAATGGATTCGGTCATAACGAGCTTTTTTTTATCAAGTGTAATGCCGTGGTCCTTGGAAAGACGTTCAACGATATCCTTGCTTGTTACGGCTCCGTATAAGCGGTTGTCATTACCCGCGCTCTCGTTGATTTTAACTATCAACTTGGAGAGCTTGTCCGCAGTGGCTCTTGCCTCTGCTTTTGCAACCTCAATCTTGTGAAGATTGGATGCTACTTTATTTTTTGCTTCGTTAACTGCCTTGGCATCCGCGATTATCGCAAGCTTTTTGGGGAGAAGAAAGTTTCTTGCATATCCGTCTGAAACCTCGATAATCTGGTCCTTTTTGCCCTGGCCTTTAACGTCCTGTGTTAACATTACTTTCATGGTTAATATCTCCTAACTTTGAGAATTATAAATTACGATGCTTAAAAAATCTTGAAATGCAATTAGTTATTAGCAAAATAATCGTCAATTGCATCCTTTAAGCGATAGAGGGTGGTTTTCATATCCGTACCGGATATAGCTGCTGCGGCTGAGTCGAAGTGTCCGCCACCGCCGAGCTTTTCAAGAATGAGCTGTACGTTGATGTCGCTGCATGAACGCGCCGAGATGTGAATCTTGCCGTCGATTTTTACAAGCGCGAAGGATGCTTCCACTCCACGGATCGTGAGGAGCTTATCCGCCGCCTTTGCCGCGTTTACACGGTCAAAGCTCGGGTCGCTGCCGTCGCTTTCGGTAATCGCAATCTTATCAAGATACATTGTTACATTTGTATTAAATCTTGCCTCGCTCATAAAGTTGTTGAAATCTTCATTGAAAAAGGCGCTTACTGTTTCGGAATTTGCACCGACTCCGCGGAGATACATTGCAGAGGAGAAGGTCATAGTACCCGTTGTGCGGGTAAAGTTCTTGGTGTCAACCATAATACCTGCAAGAAGAACGTTTGCTTCTTCCTTGAGCAAGGTGTCGTTGGGGATACAGTGCTGAAGAATTTCGGTAACCATTTCGGATGCTGAGGAAGCAGCAGGCTCAATAAGAGATATTATCGGCTCGTGCTCAAATTCAGCTACTTTTCTATGGTGGTCAATAACCACGAAGTTCGTAACGCCACTAGCAACACCGGGGGACTCAAGAATATTGAAGTTATTTGCGTCCACGATTATAAGGAGCGTATCGGATTGTATCATATCAAGTCCCGCTTCAGCAGAAATGAAAACATTTCTATAATCGGCAAGCTTGAGGAGCTTCTCGGTGCATGCCTTGAAGTTGGGATTTTGAGTATTCATAATAATTTTGGGCTTGTGACCGCAGAACATACAAAGTCTTGCAATACCGATGCACGCACCAATGGCGTCGAAGTCGGGATTTGCATGTCCCATAATAAGTACGTTTCCGGCGGAGGATATGCTTGCTGCAAGTTGATTTGCTACAACACGGAGCTTTGAGCCCGCATTTTTTTGAACGCCCTTTGTTTTACCGCCGAAGAATACGATATCTTCCTCGGTTTTTACCGCTACCTGGTCACCGCCGCGCTGAAGCGCAAATTCAAGAGCACTGAACGCATTCTTTTCTCTCTCTTCAAAGGTGTCACCAACAAGGGAGATACCCATTGAGATGGTTACGGGAATTGAGCTATCGCCAAGACGTACGTTTCTTACTCTCTCAAGAATGTCAAAGTTATTTTCGTCGCACTTATCGAACTTTTCGCGAGAGAACACCATAATGTATTTATCGCGGTTATACTCTCTGATAAAGCCACCCATTTCAAGTGCAAATTCGGTAAGGATCTCTTCGATTTGGTTAGCTGCTGAACGATAGTTAACTTTTACGTATTCGGCAATTTCGTTCAAGTTGTCGAGAACGATGTGAGCAACCACGGGGGATTCTCTATATGTTTTATCCTCGAGATTTGTGAGTGCTGTGTGGTCGGTAAAGGTTATGAGATAGTATGTGTTTTTACCGAGCATCTGTCTGTATATTTTAGCTGTATAATTCTTCTCGTTGATGAGCATTTCAAGCTCGCCACACGAAGCATCGCCCGTCTTGGCATCCTCTCCTGGAAGCTTTGCGATAAGTTCTTCAATGTCCTTATTGCAAAGATCGTTGAAATTCTTTTGAAGAAGGGACTCCTTGGCGTCGAGCATATCGTAAACACCCTTTGAGCACCACGCGATAAGACCACTTCTGAGTGTGAGCATGCAGGGAATTTCAACGTCCTTCATCATTCCCGTCATCGCTTTCTCCATAAGGAGAGTTTTTTCCTTAAAGCTTTCTTCTTGCTCAAGCTTCTTTTTATACACAATGTATACCACCAGCATGAAGAGCGCTATTGCTCCGAAAAGCACAAGACCGAGCCACGTGGGATAGTTCTCTACGAATATATCTATGAGAGCATAGAGGCCGAGAAAGAGTGCACTGCTGATAAGGCATATCCACAAAAGCATATTGTTTTCCGCAAATACGCGTGTTTTATTCTTTTTACTCATTGGATTTAATTCTCCTTTGATTAATTTTATATATTATGTAAGAGCGTATAATTAGGCATCTTAATAATCTTCTAATTATTATATCATAAGAAGGGATTTTTGTAAACACAATTTTTGATTATTTATAATAAAAATGAAAAAAATATAAAAATTTGCAAAAAACTATTGCAAAGGAGAAAAAG
>CANBDB010000046.1 GCA_947367285.1 uncultured Clostridia bacterium
TAGCGGCTGTCATTTGACAGCCGCTTGACGATAATTCTGAATAGTCAGGAGTTATTTATGAAACAAAAAAGCACTATGTGGCTTGCGATAGGAATGGCGGTATTGTTTATTTTTACAATACTTCTCAACGTCCTTTCTATTGCCAAGTTTGACAATATTTTTGAAAAATTCTTCGGCTCATCTCCTTCGAGCTTGAGGGGTGAAACGCTCGGCGCTGACGTTGATTACTACAAGAGTGATTTTGGAAGCGCGAGCGAGCTCTATGCTTATGAGGAGAAAAAGGTAGCCGAGATTGTATCGGAGGGCATAACTCTTCTTGAAAACGATGGCTTGCTTCCGCTTAAAAAGGGAACACAGCTCAGTATCTTCAGCCACTCATCCGTTGACCTTGTAAGCGGTGGATCGGGCTCAGGTTCTGGCTCATTTGAGCTTACCAAGAACCTCAAGGAAGGTCTTGAGGGGGCAGGTCTTGTTGTCAATGAAAAGCTTTGGAATTTCTATTCCACGGGTGAGGGCTCGTCCTACAAGCGCGGCATAGGAGTAGTTAATTACGGCGCAGACCTTGACTGGTCAATCAATGAGTGTCCCCTTAATGTAATTACCAAGGATTCTGCTCTTGTAAACTCATTTGATGGCACAGTTGCTATGTTCGTTCTCTCCCGTACGGGTGGTGAAGGTGGCGACGAGGCGAGAGATATGGCGGCATTTGGAGGTCAGTCGGGCCAGCACTATCTTGAACCTGACAAAACGGAGCTTGAGATTATTTCCTATCTTAATGACAATTTTGACGACGTAATTCTTCTTGTAAACTGTAACAATGCTATTGAGCTTGGCTGGGTTAAGGATTACGAAAACATCAATGCGGTTATCAATTTCCCGGGCGCGGGTAGAACCGGTACTTACGGTCTCGGATATATGTTGACGGGACTTAATGCTGACGGAGAGCCCATCTCCGCCTCCGGTCACCTTGTTGACACTTGGGTGTACGATAACTTCTCCTCACCCGCTATGCAGAATATGGGTGATTTCAAATTCAATGGCACAAACTATTATTACGTAAACTACAGTGAGGGTATCTACGTTGGATACCGTTACTATGAAACTCGCTATGAGGATGCTATTTCGGGCAAGGGTAATGCCGGAAATTACGATTACTCCGATACGGTAATTTATCCGTTTGGATACGGTCTTTCTTATACGAGCTTCGAGTGGAGCGACTTTGAAATGAGCGAGGCGGATGCCAACGGAAAAATCAAGGTAGGCGTAACAGTTACCAACGTTGGCTCATATGCAGGCAGGGATGTAGTTCAAATTTATGGACAGGCGCCCTACGTTGGCGGAGTTGAAAAGTCATCCGTTGTACTCGTTGGATTCGCAAAGACAAAGAATCTTGCGGCAGGCGAGAGCGAGAGAGTTGAAATCACAGTGGATCTCAAGGATCTCACAAGCTACGATGTTTCCGCTAATGGCGGTCAGGGTGGTTACATACTTGACGCAGGCAACTACTATATCACCGCGGCAAGCAACGCTCACGAGGCTATAAATCAGATAGTGTTTGAAAGATTTATTGCCGAAGACAGCTTCATCTTTGACGCAAGCAAGCTCGTTGAAGCCAAGGCTGACAGCAGCTCTTGGAAGCTTGGCAGTGAGGTGGTTGGTATTCACAATCAAAAGGAATACGATTCAACTACCTATTCAGTTGTTAAAGAGGGCCTTCAGACAATTCAAAATCAATTTACCGACTCCACTCTTGACGATGCAGTATATCTTTCAAGAAGTGACTGGAGCGTAATGGAGAATAACGGTCTTCGCTACGGAACTCCCTCAAGCGAGGCTTCAAGAGCTGAGGTTGGTGGAAAGCAATTCTCGATTGATGCATCGGAGGCGCTTAAGGCAGCGCTCAAATCCGTTAGCTCCCTCAACCCCAACGAGGGTAAGGAAAACCCAACCATAGTATTTGGTAAGGACAATGGAATTGATCTTATCGACCTTCGCGGACTTCCTTATGATGATCCTCTTTGGGATCTCCTTCTTGATCAGCTTACACCCGAGGAGCTTTCCAAGCTCATTGACGAGTGTGGATATTGCTCACCTCAGGCACCCTCCATAAACAAGCCCAAGGTTACTGACCTTGACGGCCCTGCAGGTCTTAACGATATTATCGCCCACGGCTCAATGCCCATTGGTGAAGGCCTCAAGGCGATGACGTGGCCCACACAGTATATGCTTGCTTGTTCTTGGGACGTTCAGCTTGCCGAGGATATGGGTAAGGGAATCGCTGAGGATGGCTTGTATTCCGGCACATCAGGTTGGTACGGCCCCGGTATGAATATTCACAGAACACCTTTTGCGGGTAGAAACTTTGAATATTATTCAGAGGATCCCTACATTTCCGGTGTTTTGGGCAAGGCAGAAGTAAACGGTGCTGCTCAAAAGGGTATGTACGCGTTTATCAAGCACTTTGCAGTTAATGACCAGGAAACTCACCGCGACGAGAGAGGTCTTGCTACCTTTGTTGAGGAGCAGGCTATAAGAGAGATTTATCTCAAACCTTTCGAAATAACGATTATTGATAACGAGGTGGAGATTTTCTACAATGAGGCGATAAAGGATGAGGAAGGAAATATCACGGGCTATACAGAGAAGACAACCACAGTTCCTGCAGCTACAGCGGTAATGACCTCGTTCAACCGTATCGGAGCAACTTGGGCAGGTGGACATTACTACTTAATTACCGAGGTGCTTCGCAATGAATGGGGCTTTAATGGTTTTGTTCTCACTGACTACGAGGTAGGAGCAGGTAAGGGTTCATATATGGGAACTCTTCAGTCACTTGCAGCAGGTGGAGACGCTAAGCTCAAGACCGTTGGTATGGATGCTTTGTTCGGCTTTGATATTACCAAGTACCCTGCATATTACGGATACGGAAGAGATGCGGCGCATCACATTCTTTACACCGTAGTTCACTCTGCAGGTATGAACGGCTTTGTTCACGGTGTTGAATTTGTTAACGGATTTGCTTACTATAAGATAATTCTTGTGGTTTGGGACATCCTAGCAGTTCCTGCACTTATTTGGATGGGAATTGTATTGGGCAAAAAAATCCGCAAAGCAAAAGAGCCTTGCGTGAGAGTGGAATCAAATTCCGTTGAATAAATAAAATAAAAATACGGCAGTTCAATTTGAACTGCCGTTGATTTTTTAGTTAAATCTAACTACTTTGTTTGCCAATTTGTACATGAAGCCGCTTAAAGATCTTCCAAACTTGCCGGGTAAGCAAATAAAGAAAAGAGGAGTTCCGTAGCGGAAGTGCTTGCCCCATTTTTCATTATGGGCGCGACAATCCGACCACATTTTCTCGAGTGCTGCATCCGTTTCATCTGTTTTGTTCAATCGGGTGCACAAAATCGAGATTCCAAACATCATAAATAGCTCGTGCTTGAGATATTTTTTTAATTTTGGCTCGTTGATATTGTCAAAATCACATGCCTCGAAGCTCTTTACGGTTACGAGGATTTGGTGGGAGTATCTACCCTTCATCACGTTTTCCTGTACCGACTGGTCGGGTCTGCCTATCCAATAGCGGTAGAGGTTGGCAGGGAAGTAGTACATTTTTTTAATGTGGGGGAGAGTTTTGCATACCATAAGGTTGTCCTCGTAGAACACCTTTTTTGGAAGTGGCTCGGGCCAGCGCTTCATAAGCTCGGTACGGAAGGTGCAGGAGTGGATGGTAAGCATTTGGTGAACAGCAAATGGTTTGGTATCCGCCCAAGTGAATATCTTGTTTTTGGGGAGCGCGTTGGCATAATCTATAGAACGATCTCCAACACCGTCGGAATGAACATAGTAATAATTTGTTACTGCAAGGTCAATGCCGCCCTCGGCATCACATTTTTCGAGAGCATCAAGAAAAGCGGGGA
Organism: uncultured Clostridia bacterium; assembly: GCA_947367285.1. Lineage (GTDB taxonomy): Bacteria > Bacillota > Clostridia > Oscillospirales > CAG-272 > RGIG4608. Next base: position 3,921 of record CANBDB010000046.1, read on the forward strand.
AATCGGCGCTGAGAGTGTCGTCGCTGTCAACTGTCTTGAAGTATTTGCCCGTAGCATTGGCAAGTCCTTGATTGATGCCCTCGCCGTGTCCACCGTTTTCCTGGTGAACTACTTTAACTATAGTGGGATATTTTGCCGCATATTCATCGGCAATCTTGCCCGTATCGTCGCGTGAGCCGTCGTTGATGATTATAATCTCAACTCTCTCTCCGCCAACGAGCAAGCTTTCCACACAGTTTCTCATATAGTCCTGCGAGTTGTAGCAGGGTACTGTTACCGTAAGTAATTTTTGATTTTTCATATTAGCTCCTTTTGCGCGGCATCAAGTGCTGCCAAGATGACCGCATCCATATCGTAATATTTATATTCTGCCAATCTTCCGCCGAAGATGACATTTTTCTCACCCTTTGCAAGCATTTTGTACTGGTTGTAAAGGGTGGTATTTTTCTCGTCATTTACGGGATAGTAGGGCTCAACACCGCGAGTCCATTCCTGACTGTATTCTCGGGAAATGACAGTTTTAGGTTGGTTGCCAAAGACAAAGTGCTTGTGCTCGATTATACGAGTATAGGGAGTTTCGGCATCCGTATAATTAACCACCGCGTTTCCTTGATAATTCTCAATATCGAGAATTTCATTATCGAAGCGTACGCTTCGATAACTGAGTGCTCCGAGTGAGAAGTCAAAATAGGCATCGATTGGACCCGTGTAAACTATCTTGTTCGCGAGTTTAGAGAGTGATTCTCTTTCATTAAGAAAGTCCACCCCGAGTTGCAGGGGAATGCCATCGAGCATTTTTTCTACCATAGCGGTGTAGCCCTCACAGGGAATTCCTTGATAAAGCGCGTTAAAATAGTTGTTGTCAAATGTGAATCTAACAGGGAGACGCTTAATGATGAAGGCGGGAAGCTCGGAGCAGGGTCTACCCCATTGTTTTTCAGTATAACCCTTAACGAGTCGCTCGTAAATATCGATGCCGACAAGCATTATCGCCTGCTCCTCGAGGTTTCGGGGCTCCGTGATGCCACTTGCCGCGCGTTGCTCCTCTATTTTCTTCTTCGCCTCCTCGGGCGTAACAACGCCCCACATTTTATTGAATGTGTACATGTTAAAGGGGAGGGAATATAGCTCTCCACGGTAATTAGCTACGGGGGAATTGGTGTATCTGTTAAATTCGGCAAATTTGTTTACGTATTCCCATGCGCGACGGCTATTGGTGTGAAAGATATGTGCGCCGTATTTATGCACTTCAATTCCTTCAATACTTTCGGTGTAAATATTTCCGCCTACATGGTCTCTTTTATCAATAACGAGCACACTCTTTCCCGCGTTCACGGCTTCGCGTGCAAACGTAGCTCCGAAAAGACCTGCGCCAACTATCAAATAATCGTATTTCATATCATTACCTCTATGCATGGCTTGTACATGCTGTTTTTTTTAATTGATGATTGGAATTGCTATTTTAATGTCGAACCAATGGTTGTCTGCATTTATATAAACCGCGCCGTCATAGCGGTCAGCGGTATATTTTATACTTTTTATTCCGTATCCGTGATTACGGACGTCGCCCTTTGTGGACACAAAATCATCTCCGTCAATTTTAAGCTCACCCTCGTAATAATTTTCTATTCTTATCATTGCGAAATCGTTGAGCTGTGAGACTGTGACGTGAATCAGGCGTTTTTCCTTGTCCTCAATTTTTAATACGGATTCTATTGCGTTGTCGAGCGCGTTTCCAAAAATATTACAAATATCCGCGACCTCCATAAAGTCAAGGAGTTTGCCGTCAACCACTGTTGTCATCGTGATGCCGTGCTTGTAGCAATAGAGCCCCTTGCCTGTAAGAATGGTGTCAAGAACCGCATTTCCGGTTTTGTTTTGAAGCTCAAAGCGCTTTATATCGCTTTCGAGCTTATCAAGAAACTCGTTTCGCTTGGCGGAATCGGGTTCTGCACGAAGAAACTGTATTTGATGCTTGAAATCGTGATACTTCATATTGATGAGATCTATACTCTCTCTTGACTGTTTATATTGCTGATATTGCGTATTTAGGGTTTGCTGAACGGCATCAAGCTCCTGCAACACGGAATTGTTGCAACACGAAATATAATGTGCGTACAGCATAGCAATACCTGCTATATCAATAAGAGTTCTTGCGGTAGCAATTTCGCGCGAATACTGACCGGGTATAAGAAGCTCGTCGGTTACAAAACGTAGATTACTGCACGCAAAAACTATGATGCCGATAAAGAGAGCAGTCAACCACTCTGAATGGCCGATTCTCAAACGTCTACCGATACCTGACTTGAGTTTGAGCAAACGGTATTCTGCAAAAAGCAAGATTCCGTAAACCACAACGAGCACCAATAACTCAATGAGCTTTGGCATTAGAGAAATATCTTTGTAGAAAAAAATTTACTACTTGCCACTCCACGGATGCGATGAGCTCGGCAGACGTGAATGCCATAACGGCAAAATAGGTGCTTTTATAGAAACTTTGCTTTGTTGTGATATATATGAACCCTGCAATAAGCGCAAATGCTATTAACATACAGGGGACCCAAAGCCAAATAACTACCGTAGCGGTTAGCTCCATAAATGTTACAAGAGCTACAAGATAGACTATGGCGAGGGGAATAAGCTTTTGTAGCTTGAGCTTTGGCTGCAAAAGAATAATAATTACGATACAAGAAAGCCACTCAGCTATTGCGGTATAATATCTCGGAATATCGGGGATTGCGTTTGGACTCATTTCATCACCTCTCCCCAATACTGTGCGAGCGCTTCCATAAACTCTTTTTTTCTGCCTCGGCTTAGAGGAATGAGCTTGCCATTTTTAAGGAGGGCACAACCGTCCTCAAGTCCCTTGACTTGCTGAAGATTTATTATGTACCACTTGCTTCCGCGGAAAAAGTGTATCTCCTTAAGAGTTTGTTCCGATTCCTTCATTGTGCCGTGTGAAACGTATTCACCCGACGTGGTGTGGTAGATAATATCGTGCCCCTGGCTCTCTATATAAAGTATGGAATTTGCATTTAGGCGCACCGAGCCTCCCTTTATGGAAATTACAACGGTCTTTTCCTCGCGCTTTTTCATTCGGTTTATCGCTCGTCCGAGTCTTTGTGAAAATGCAAAATAGGAAACGGGCTTCAAAATGTAGTCAAGCGCCTCTACCGCGTAGCCGCGAACTGCATATTGCGGCGTGTGTGTGATAAAGATGATAACAACCTCTTTATCAACGCGACGAATCATTTCAGCGGCGCTCATGCCGTCCATAAAGCGCATTTCTATATCCATAAGAATGATATCAAATTGAGAGGTATATCCCTCAACGATCATATTTCCGTCCGAAAAGGTGGAAATATCAAAGTTCTCACCGTACTCGTCCTTGTATCTGTGAAGATACTCGCGGAGCTGATCGGCGTATATGATATCATCCTCTACGATTGCTATTTTTATCATAATTTTACCTTTGTGTGTTTTGAAATAATAAAAGGTGAAGCTTATTTGCCTTCGCCTGAAAAATCAAGCGCCACGATATCGTTGGCAAAGAAGAGTTTTCCGAAGATGTATTTGTTTGATGCACTTTCGGTGAGAGTGAGGATTTTACCATTATAATAATCGAGATCCTCGCCCATTGCGGGGCCCTCAACGCGTCTTACACATTCGCCAAGGAAATATACGGGTGCGCCGTCGAGCGTATTGCCCGAATCGCTTGCGGCTGCCTCGTCATAAACGTAATAAACTGTGCTTGTGAGGCCGTATGAGGTGGAGAGGATTATCTTTCCGTCGGGTGTAAAGCACACGCCCTGCGCGTAGTCACCGATGGAATAGATTTTGTCGGGTGTTTCAAGGTTATCGTGTGTATATCTTTCAACTATGGAGTGGTTTGTACCGTTAGGAGCTTCATAGATATGTTCCTTTTGCTCTTCGGCAGGATTGTTGAACTCGCCAACATAAACGTAATTTTCGTCAGCGTAAACGAATGATGCCGCACTGTTTACCTCGTAGCCTGCTCCGATGTCCACAATTTCGCCCTCTTTAGCATTCAATACGTCGGCAAGAGAGAAAACATAGAGCTTGCTTCCGTTGGAAATGTAAACCGTGTCGCCCGTGAGCGCGATACCACCTGCGTGGCCGGTGTATTTCTTTCCCTCACGTGTTAATTCAACGTAGTAGGAATTGCTTTCAAAATCGGTTACATAAATACGGCTGTTAGATTTGTCAGCCATATAACCCGAAACAAGAATAACTCCGTTCTCCTCGGAAACACAAATTCCCTGACAAACAAATCCGTCATTAAGACCGGGATTTGTACAAATAGTTTCCTCAATTGAGTAATATTCGGAATAGATGGGGAATTTTGCGAGATTCAAGCCGCCAACAAGTACGAGCGCGAGGCAGAGAACTGCCAAAACAAAAATACCAAGAGCCTTTGCAACGTATGCCATAGTTTTTTCCTTCCTTTGTAAAAGTTAATATGGACAATTAAGATGTTTCAAGATGTCTTTTTACCATTCTATCACAAAAAAGAGAAAACCGCAACACTTTTTTGTTGAGGTTGAAATGTAATTTATTATTCTTAATGTGAGAGAATAAATGATCTTGTTCTTTTATGGAAGCACAAGAATAGCATTGGAACAAGGGAGATCGCGCTTCCTATTGCGAATACGGCATAAAGAGGGAATATGTCTCCCAAAATTCCGTAAATTACGGATGAGAGCGCAGTTCCGCCCACACATGCGGAGGATACAAAACCCATAATTGCGCCCCTGTTTTTCTCGGGGAGGGCGAGCATAAGAGAGGCATTGAATATCGCGTTTCCTGCCGCGTTTAAAAATCCCGCTATAAATGCCATGATACACATTGGAATGAATTGCTTTGATAAAAACGTCAGAACCATAAATATAGACGAGGCGGAGAAGCTCACAGCCATTATCCAAAAGCGCGCCTTGGGACTGAATTTAATAATTCCCAAAATAATAACTGAAGCGAGGGATGCTATGCTCCACACGGACATAAAGTAGCCGTATTGCTCGACCGAAAAATTCTTTTCCATTGTGAAGGGAAGAATTAGTGAAAAGGGACCCGAGGCGAGCAGGTTAAGTATCAACATACAGGGTACGAAAAGCTGCATGTGGGGGTCGGATATAATTTCAGTAATTGCCGCCCTTGTGTCGCACAAAATACTTTTTAGATTAACTCTCTCTCCCTGCTGTGCAGTTTTGGGAATGGAGATGAAGAGCTCCGATATAGCGGAATATATATTGCTGAGACCGTTGAGAACGATGATGAGGGGCACACCAAAGAATGCTACCATAACTCCGCTGAAGGCGGTTCCCACTAAGTTTATAGTCGAGCTTACGCCCGAAAACAGTGATTGACCGCGTACGATATCATCCTTGGGGATAATATCAATTAGTGAAGTGTTTGCGGCAGGTGAGTAGAATACACCGCCAAGCGCGGCAAGGAATGCAGCAACAAGCACACCGGGAACGTTAAGCTTATTCATATACGCGAGCGCTCCGATGGTGAGCATGATTCCGCCTTGGAAAAGGTCGCCTATAACTATTACCCACTTGCGATTGCATTTGTCAACTATGCTTCCGCTGAAAGGAGACAAAAACATTGTTACAAACATTGAAATGGCGGACATAATGCCCATCAACGCGCTCGAGCCGGTTTGCTCGTATACCCAATAGCCGATAGCAACACTGTACATCAAGTCGCCGATAGTGCTGATAGCACTTGCTTGTAAAAGCAGTATAAAATTTTTATTCCATAATTTCTTGACCATAAAAAGATCTCCTTTGCTTTTTACTCCATTGTAGTAAAAAGATCTTGGTTGCGCTATACATTTTAGTGTTCAAATGTAAAAAATATAAGCAACCTTTCGTTGCTTTTTATATTATAGCGCATTTAAGGCATAAAATCAAGGATTTATCTGAAATAATTGCTGCAAAGCATTGAAAAATAAGGACTTTAGTGGTATAATACAAAAAAAACAATTGAGGTGATCACTATGAAAAAAACATTGCCAAAGCGCAAAATGATACGCTACTGTCTTTCCGATATAGCTAAGGGACTTTTTAACGGTATGATAGGCAATTATTTGCTTTACTTTTTCCAACCCACTGTGAAGAGTGGAATTCCTTCTCTCTTGCCCGACAGTAAGCTCTTGGGCTTCATCACGATTATGGCTCTCCTTACGGGTATTAGTAAGGTGGTTGATGCTATAACCGACCCGTGGGTTGCAAATCTCTCCGACAGATGCACACACAAGGACGGCAGAAGAATGCCCTTTATGA
>CANBDB010000047.1 GCA_947367285.1 uncultured Clostridia bacterium
CTTTATAGTATATCATATATATTATAAAATTACAAACATTTTTTTCGTAAAAAAGCGAATTTTTTTCAAAAAAACTCCGTCAAATTGTAAAAATTTAACGGAGTTTTTAATAAATTATTAATTTTTAGTCGTCGCAGTTTTCCCAGTTGTGGTAAACGTTCATTACGTCATCGTGATCCTCAAGATTTTCAATGAGAAGATTCATATATTTTATATCCTCGGGATTATCAAGAGTGATGTAATTTGATGCAATTTTATCCTTTTCGCAGGATTCAATTTCGTAACCTGCTGCTACAAGTGCATCATTAACTGCATAGAGATCATCGGGCTCGGTATAAATTTCGAACACGTCGCCATCGGAAGAAAAGTCGCTAGCGCCTGCTTCAAGAGCTGTTTCCATAAGTGCATCCTCATCACTAACGTTTTCCTTGAGAATAATGATTACTCCCTGCTCGCTGAAGAGGTAGCTTACGCAACCTGTTTGACCAAGATTGCCTTTGAATTTAGAAAAGTAAGAACGAACGTCACCTGCAGTTCTATTTCTATTGTCGGTAGATGCCTCTACGATAACAGCAATTCCTGCTGGGCCGTAGCCTTCGTACACGATTTCTTCGTAAGTTGTGTTGGTCTCACCAAGAGCTTTTTTAATTGTGCGCTCGATATTATCGTTAGGCACGTTGTTGGACTTTGCTTTTGCGATAAGGTCGCGAAGTTTTGCATTGGTTGTGGGATCACCGCCGCCCGCCTTAACAGCGATAGTGATTTCTTTACCGATTTTTGTAAAGATTTTTGCCTTTTGTGCGTCGGTCTTTTCCTTTTTATGTTTGATATTATTCCATTTACTATGTCCTGACATATTAAATTCCTCTCTTAAATACAATTAAATTTTAGCGGTTTTTTTCAAGCAAATAAGTTCAAATGCATTACCAAGAACGTAATTAGTAGCCTTGGTAAGAGCTATTCTTGTTGCAACTACCTCAGAGTCAGCAGCTGAAAGAATTTGACAGTTATGATAGAATCTATTGAACGCAGTAGCTACGTCGAGAATGTATCTTGTAACAACGGAAGGCTCGTAAGCATCAATTGCTTCAAGCACCTTTTCGGGGAAACGAGCAAGTGTTTTTACAAGTTCCCTCTCGTCATTAGAGGTAAATACGCAGTTTTCGGGAAGCTTGATCTCGTTAGCTCTTTCAAGGAGTGAGCAAGTTCTAGCATATGTGTACTGAACGTAGGGACCGGTATTTCCGTCAAAGGACAACGCATCTTCAAGAACGAAGTTGATGTCTCTTATTCTATTGCTGGAAAGATAGTAGAATACTATAGCTCCAACACCAACAGCCTCGGCAACAGCTGCTTTGTTTTCAAGGTTCGGATTCTTCTCTTCCATAATGTCGGAAACCTTATCAATAGCCTGAGCAAAGAGATCCTTAAGAAGAATAACGTTACCTGTTCTTGTAGCAAGCTTTGCACCGTTGATACTTACAGTACCGTAAGGAACGTGTACAAGCTTGTCGTGCCAATCATATCCCATAAGTTCAACTACCTTGAACCACTGAGCAAAGTGCAAGCTCTGTCCTGCGCTTGTTACATAGATCGCCTTATCAAAATTATATTCCTGCTTTCTATAAACAGCAGCTGCGATATCACGAGTGGGATAGAGTGTTGAGCCGTCGCGCTTAAGAATAAGGCAAGGAGGCATGTTATATTCTTCAAGGTCAACGATAGACGCACCATCGTCGATTTTCAAAAGATTCATATCACGGAGCTTTTGTACCTGTGCAGGCATTTTGTCCGTATAGAAGCTTTCACCCTTGTAGCTATCAAATTCAATTCCGAGCTGAGCGTAGGTCTTTTTGTATTCGGCAATGGAAATTTCAATGAACCATTTCCAAAGAGAAATATTCTCCTCATCGCCAAGCTCGAGCTTATGGAATTCAGCTCTTGCTTCATCGTTGAGTGCAGGATTCTCTTCAGCAGCGTGATGGAATTTAACGTAGAGTTCAACGAGCTTATCGATACCGCCTGCATTAATTGCATCTCTATCGCCCCACATTTTGTATGCAACGATCATTTTACCAAACTGAGTTCCCCAGTCACCGAGGTAGTTAATGCCAACACAATCGTATCCCACGAACTCGTGAAGCTTTTTGAGGGAATGTCCGATTACTGTTGTTCCAAGATGACCGATATGAAAGGGTTTAGCAACGTTGGGAGATGAGTAGTCGAGTACAACTGTTTTTCCCTCTCCAAATGTAGCGGAGCCATATTTATCGCCCTTTACAAGAACTTCGGTGTTTATAATACTTGAAAGATATTCGTCGCTGATACTGATATTGAGGTATCCATTCACTGCTTCTGCGTGCTTAATGGAAGCATCTTCAAGAGCATTTGCAATGGTTTGTGCAATTTGAACGGGTGAGCGACGAAGAGAGCGTGAAAGCTTAAAGCAAGGAAGCGCTACGTCTCCCATTGTAGTATCGGGGGGATATTCAAGCATTTGTGCAAGCTCGTTTGCAGTAATAGTGGTTTCACCAAAATTTGCTTCGATAGCTGCCAATACCTTTTCAGAAACTATTTTCTTAAAGTTTTGCATAAATTTACCTTTCTATGTTTTATGAAAATTATAATCTTTTTCCTTCGTTTATCATTTCCTCTGCGGCGAGTATTTGATTTTGTGTTACATTAAGACCGCCGAGAATTCTAGCAACTTCGTTAATTCTTGCATCATTATCAAGCAATCGGAGTGTAGTTTGTGTAGCTCCATTTACTTCGGATTTAGAAACGAGATAGTGATTATCCGCAAGTGATGCAATTTGCGCTGAGTGAGTTACACAAAGCACTTGAACGTGTTTTGCTATTTCTTTTAATTTTATACCTACCTTGCGAGAGGTCTTTCCGGAAATTCCTGTATCAATCTCATCAAAAATAACGCTTGTGATACCGTCTTTATCAAGAAGAATACTTTTAATGGCAAGCATAATTCGTGAAAGTTCACCGCCTGATGCAATCTTTGCCATTGGCATCGGCAGTTGACCCGCATTAGTAGAAATCAAGAATTCTACTACATCTTTTCCTGTTGATAGAGGTACGGGTGAGTCCTTAAAATCAATTACAAATCGAGCCTTGGGCATTTCAAGAAATTCAAGTTGGTTCATAATTTTATCCTGGAGCTCTATTGCGGCTTTTTTGCGTGCTTCACTCAACAAAAGTGCTTTGGAATTAAGTTCTTGAGAAACCATGGCAAGCTCCGCTTCAGTTTGCTCAATCAAATACTCGGAATTTTCCATATCAGCTATTTTTGTGCCAAGTTCTTTTCTAAAAACCAAAATCTCATCAATAGTATTGCCGTATTTCTTTTTAAGACGGCTGATGGCATTTAGACGCGAACCAATTTTATCGAGTAACTTATCCGCGTTTTCGCCATTGTCTTGACCAAAATCGTTGATTGTGTCTGCAATGTCCGAGATTTCGTATCTGATTTGAATGAGCTTTTCGTTGAGTTCATTCGTTTGCGGTATGCAATCACGAAGATGTGAGAGCGAGGATGTAGCCTTGTCCAAGAGAGCGGTAACGCTACGCTCGGATCCTTGAAGTACATGATATGTAAAATTAGAGTGTTTTTGAATCTTTTCTATATTGGATAGTCTTTTTTCTTCGGTGAGGAGCTTCTCCTCTTCACCGACCTTAGGATTGACCTCGTCAATTTCATTTGCTTGAAACTGATATACGTCGTAAAGGCGTGCACGTTCCTTATCCAAGTTTTTCAACTCGGTAAGCTTGTCGGTAAGAGAATTGTACGAATTGTATGTTACCGAATAATCATCTCTAAAAGACGATAAATTTGCAAACCAGTCTAAAACATTGAGATGCTCGCTTTTTTGCATCAGCTTTTGGTTATCATTCTGCCCGTGAATTGAGATAAGGTTGGATGCTATATCCTTCGCAATGGATTGAGTCACGGTTTGTCCATTGAGCTTGACAACTGTTTTGCCGTCAACGTTAAATGAACGTTGTAAAATCAAGCTATCCTCATTTTCAAATCCCAACTCAACGAGTTTGGATTGAACCTCTTCTGGAACAGTCTCAAAGGTGGCTCGTATTAGTGCTTCTCGTTCACCGTGTCTTATCTTCCCTTTAATTGGTCGGGAGCCGAGCAAGATACCGATGCAATCCATAATAACTGACTTTCCGGCACCGGTTTCACCGGTTAAGGTGGAAAAACCGCTACTGAAATCAATATTAAGTTCCTTGACTACCGCTATATTTCGTATGTATAGCGAGGTTATCATTTAGTTACCTCGGACATCATAGTCTTGATTTTTGCGCCAATAATTTGCGCTACGTCTGAATCGGTGGTAACCACTATAATGGTATCGTCACCTGCAACACAACCGAGAATATCGTCGGATTTAATGTTGTCAATTCCTGTCGCAACCGCTTGTGCCATACCGGGATGTGTTTTGATAACAACTATATTCATAGCACAATTAACTGAGATTATGAGGTAAGTTAAAGACGCATTTAATTTGTTAATATCGTTATTGGCAGCAATTTTGGGAAATGCATAATAATACCCATTTTTACCGTCGGATATTTTTGTAAGATTGAGTTCTCTAATGTCTCTTGACATGGTTGCTTGCGTTGCGCTGAAGCCACAAGCCTTGAGACGATTTATAAGCTCGTCTTGAGTATCAATCTTGCAATTTTCAATTATTTCTTTTATTTTTTCCTGGCGTTGCTTTTTCATATTTAACTCCTGAAATTAATAATTGTTATTCATTTTTTGGCTTAAAATATCATAGAAGGAGCAATCCTTGAGACGAACAAGCTTTACTGTATACTCGGACTTGTCAATGGAAACTACGTCGTTTTTGAATAGCTCGCAATTAGCTTTTCCGTCAATGGTAAGCATAAGGGATTTCTCGCGTACGGATACGTTCTTGATATTGATTTTAGTCTTGTCTGAAAAAATTAACTGTCTTGATATAAAGGAGTGAGGACAAATGGGTGTAACAAGCATACACTCAACCTTGGGATCCGCAATTGATCCTCCCGCGCTCATTGCATATGCAGTTGAACCCGTGGGAGTTGAAACTATAAGTCCGTCGGCTCTATATGTTGTAATGAGATTGTTTTCGGCATAGAGCTCAAGATTAATAATTCTTGAAACTGAACCGTTGGAAATTACCGCATCATTAAGTGCAAAAGATGAGTATTTAACGACACCGTCGGGATTAGTAACACGAATGCCAAGCATATTTCTTTCGTCGATCGTGTAGTCGCCCTCAATGATTTTAGTTAGGCTGGAAAGCTCATCCATCTCAAGCTCGGCCATATATCCAAGGTGGCCAAGGTTGATTCCAAGTATCGGCTTACCTCTTTTTGCCATTCTCTTGGCGCAATCGAGGATGGTTCCGTCGCCGCCAAGTGCTATAACAAGATCAGCCTCGTCATAGAGCTTCTCAATGGGTAAGAAATAAATATTGCCACGGTAATTTTTCATTGCAAGAACTCTATCCTTGCTATACTGGGACACAAGGATTTTGCAATCGTATTTGAGAAGATAATTGGTTACCTTTAATGCGGCAGAAGCCTTGTCAGGTATGTTGAAATTGGTTACTATTGCTATTTTTTTCATTTGTGGTTCCTTTCATATCCGTGCAACGCGGGATATTCTGGTTACGTAAAAACACGGAAGAAGTAAATTATTTATTGCGTGTTACCGAGTTGATTTTTATCTCGGTGACAAGATTTTCGATTTTATCGCATTTTTTGAAGTGGGCTAAATACTCGACGTTACCGGTACCGCCTACTATGGGCGAAACAGTTAAGTCAATGCAGGATAGTCCGCAAATAGTAGCACTGTCAATTACAGTGTGGATAGCGCGCGCGTGTTGCTTTGCGCTCTTAACAATTCCTTGCGAATTAAGTGCCGCTTTGCCACATTCAAATTGCGGTTTAATAAGCGATATGAATTCCCCGCCATCTTTAAGCACTGTGGCTATTGACGGATGAATTAAAGTTTGTGATATGAATGATACGTCTATCACAATGAGATCGAACTTGCAAGGAAAATCCTCGCTTGTCATAAAACGAGCATTGAATTTTTCATAGGAAATTACTCGCTCGTCATCTTCAAGCAAGGGATCTAACTGACTATGTCCGGAATCTATTGCATAAACGGTTTTCGCACCGTTTTGAAGTAGACAATCGGTAAATCCGCCCGTTGAAGCACCTATATCCAAGCAAGTTTTATTAAGAGCACTTATCTTGAATATATCAAGTGCGTGAGCAAGCTTTTCGCCACCACGGCTAACGAATCGGGGTTTATTGATAATGTCAACCTTGTGGTAGGTAGACTCGTCAATGTCAAATGATGGCTTTGGTATCTTGATATTATCTATTATTACATTGCCTGACTCAATTAAGGTCTTAGCATTTTGACGGCTTTTGGCATAGCCGAAATTGAACAAATATATATCGGCTCGCATATTAATACTCCCTCTTAATTAGATACTCGGCGAGGCTTTTTAGTGTTCCATCGTCGATGGAGGAAATTGCATCAATGCCCATTTCGGTTAAATTGATCGCATATCTTGTAGCCTCGTCCAAACTCATAAAAGATGTAAAGGTATTCAATTCCCTTTTACCCTCGTTATAATCGAGTATGTCATCAATTATTTGAAAAGCTAGTCCAACGTTTTGGGCATATTTGATCAATGCCTTATATTTTTCATCTTGATCATCTATGCCTGCAGCAAGACAACCAAGCTGGGCTGAGGCTGAAATAAGCTGCCCTGTTTTGAGCTGGTGTAATTTTATTAAGTCTTCAAGTGAGATGTTATCCGTTGACGGAACTGTATCAAGTGCTTGACCCGCAAGCATTCCCATATCTCCTGCACATTGCGTGAGTATCTTTACTGCCCGGGAATTAGTAGCAGAAGAACAATGTGGGTTGTTTATAGCCACTTCAAATGCCTTGATTAGCATTGCATCGCCTGCAAGTAATGCAAGTGTTTCACCATATGCCTTGTGAGTTGATGCCTTGCCCCGCCTCATATCATCATTGTCCATACAGGGCATGTCATCATGAATAAGGGACGACGCGTGGATCATTTCAATAGCGCAGGCATAAGGGATTGCGGCATCTACATTGCCGCCAAGCATTTTAGTGATATGCAAAAGAAGAAATGATCTAATTCTTTTGCCACCACCGAGCAGGCCATATCGCTGCGCTTCAAGGAGTCCGTTGTGAGCGCATGAATTTGTTGGATAGCAATTAGAAAGCTCCCTTTCCATTAAAATGGAGTTTTCTAATAATTGGTCTTTTATACTTTTAGGCATTTTCAAAAAAGTCTTTTTCGGTCATTTCACCGTTTTCGTTTTTGGAAAGCACTTTGATTTTTCTTTCGGCATTTTCGAGTGCTGAGTTGCAAAATCTCACGAGGCTTACGCCTTCTTCATAAAGGCTAAGAGAGTCGTCAAGTGAAAGATTGCCTTTTTCAAGCATTCTTACGATTTCTTCAAGACGCGCGGATGCGCTCTCAAAAGTTAATGTTTTATCGTTAGTCATTATTAACCTCCGAATTTTGTTTAATTTCAATTACGCTTGCTCGAGCTGCACCATCGGCGAGCGAAATGTTTATAATATCATTCTCGTTTACATCGCCAATTCTTGATATTGTTTTGCCGTTCTCATTTTGGACTATTGCATATCCTCTTGACAAGGTGTTGAGAGGGCTTATGGCACCGAGCTTGGCGGTGAGAATTTGGTAGCGAGTGATTTTATTGTTGATAATTGCATCAATTCCGGAGTCGAGTTTGTCGGAAATTATTCCGAGTTTCATTTTGTACTCGTCAAGTAGAGCTTCTTTTGATGTCAAAACTCTAGAGGAACTGAGTGCCAATATATTTTTTCGATATTGTTGTATTTGATTTGTGAGCTGCTTTTCCATAGCGCGAGCTGAATCACTGATAAAGTGTTTCACAGTGAAAGAGTCGGGCACGGCTAACTCAGCTGCGGCTGAAGGCGTTGGCGCACGGAGATCGGCAACAAAATCACAAATTGTAAAGTCACTTTCGTGACCTACCGCTGAAATCACGGGAATTTCGGATCGCGCTACAGCATAGGCTAAGTCAACACTGTTAAACGCCCAAAGGTCTTCCATAGATCCGCCACCGCGTCCGATTATAATTACGTCGGCATTCTTTTCGCGGTTGAAGAATTCAAGTCCTTCAATCAAGGTTTTATACGCATTATCGCCTTGAACAAGTGCCGGGTAAAGAAGAATTTTTGTCAGCGGAAATCTTCTGCTGATGACGTTTATCATATCGTGGATAGCAGCACCCGTGGGTGAGGTTATGATGCCCACTGTAGCGGGCAGCTTAGGAATAGGCTTTTTTCTTGATTGGTCAAAAAGACCTTCCGCTGCAAGCTTTTCTTTTATTTGCTCGTAAGCAATATAAAGAGCACCAATTCCGTCGGGTTGAATATCTTCTGCATATAGCTGATATTGCCCCGATGCAGGATAAACGCTGATTCGTCCGTAGACAATAACATTCATTCCCTCTTTCAGAGCGAATTTCACTCTACCTACGCTACTGCGGAACATTACGGATTTTATAACGCTTCCTTCGTCCTTTAGGGTGAAATATATGTGTCCTGTTCTGTGGAAGGTTAAGTTTGAGATTTCTCCTCTCACGATAACCATTGAGAGAATTTCATCTCGAGAAATTAAGGCACGGATATATTCATTTATTTGGCTTACGCTTAGAATCATTTTTGAATTATCCATACCTTCTCCTTGATTTATTGATGTGATTTTCTTGCGAGTAGTGCAATTCCCGCGGCATTATCCGCTGAAAACTCCGGTGTGGCAAAATAAGTATTTTCGTATTTTGCGAGATTGGATTGCAAAAGCTTGTTGCTCATAACACCGCCTGCGTATACGATTGGTATCGTGGGATGGTTTGTACGTATGTTTTCGGTTATTGCAATTAAAGTTTGGCTAACGAAATTTAGGACATATGCTGCTACATAAGCTTTGTCATTAGTTTCCTTATAGAGCTTTTCGGCAATGTTTTCAAGCCCGGAAAGGTTGCACTCGCTTCCCTTTACGCAAATTTTAGGCTTTGGTAATTTGCCTTCATAAGTGTTTGCTAATTTCTCGAGCTCTTTTCCGCAAGGAAATTTGAGCCCCATCATAACTCCTGCTCGGTCAATTGCCTGTCCTGCGCTTATATCGGCGGTAGCGCCAATAATGTCTACGGCAAAAGTATTACCGTTGGGCTTTACATATAGAGCTTCGGTCGTACCGCCTGAAACGTGGAATGCAATAAATTCTTTATCAATGAGGTCGTTTTCCATACCGCATGAATATAGCGCTGCCATTATGTGTCCCGCTTGATGAGAAAATGCATACACGGGTGCGCCATGGGTCGCTGCAACTGTCATAGCGGTTGCACGTCCAACGAGAAAGCAAGGCATGTAAGAGCCTTCAACGTCTCGAGGAGTTGTTGATACACCTACCGCTTCGATTTCGCAATTTTCCATGACGGAAGCGAGCTCGCTGCTTAAAATAGGCAGGTTCTTGATATGTGAAAATACGGCATCACTTTGTCTGAGGCCCTTTTCTCCGTCCTTAACGTCGAGCAATTTTTTGATATTGGCTATTATTTTGCCGTCTTCATTGCAAATTGCGAGTGAAGTAGTATAATTGCTCGTGTCAATGCCCAGATAAACCTTATTAGTCATTTTCTGATTCGAGTGTGTTTTTGATATTGTTAAGAACTCCGTTGGTGAATGCACGAGATTTGGGCTCGTCAAATTTTTTAACGATCTCAAGTGCTTCGTTTATGGAAACAGTATTAGGAATTTCCTTGCAATAGAGCATCTCATAAACGCAAAGGCGAATAGCCGAGCGCGTAGCAACGGAGAGACGTGAAACCTTCCAACCGTTAGATGCTTTAGAAATAAGCTCGTCAATTTCGCTTTCGTGCTCAATAACACCAAAGTAAGTATCTCTAACGTATTTTTCCTTGATAGAATCTATTTCTCTGTTTTCAGTGGAGAGCGCAAAAATCTCCTCAGCGGACTCCTCAAGGCGAAATTCTCTTTCAAAAAGCAGTTCAAAAACCGCTACTCTTTGTTCTTTTCTTGTCATAAATAAAAACCCTTTACATATGTGTAAATTTAACTATAATATTATAATACAAAG
>CANBDB010000048.1 GCA_947367285.1 uncultured Clostridia bacterium
GGCTTTATTATATGCAGAGCCGCCCCTGTTGCTGCACAGGTTCTGGCTATATTTCCGGTGTTTTGTGGAATTTCCGGCTCGTGAAGAACTATATTTATATTTGCCATTTTTATTTCCTCATATTTTGATTTACCACACAATTATATAATAAAATTGTTGTTTTTTCAATAATAAAACAAAAAATTTACAAAAAAGTATGGTAATTATTTTGCAGTTGTAGTATAATAAGATGATATTTTGTTTTTGGAGGTCTAAATGGGACTTTTTGATAAGATCTTTGGCACTTACAGTCAAAGAGAACTTAAGAAAATAGATAAAATCGTATGTCAGGTAGAGGCTCTTGCGGACAAGTATGCTCAAATGACAGATGCTGAGCTCTCAGGAATGACACAAGTGTTCAAGGAAAGACTCGCTAAGGGAGAGACATTGGATGATATACTTCCCGATGCATTTGCCGCAGTTCGCGAGGCTGCGGATCGTGTTCTTGGAAAGCGTCCTTTCCGCGTACAAATTATTGGTGGTATCATTCTTCATCAGGGAAGAATTGCCGAGATGAAAACAGGTGAAGGTAAAACACTCGTTGCTACTATGCCCGCATATCTTAACGCACTTACAGGCGAGGGTGTTCATATCGTAACAGTAAACGATTATCTTGCTTGCCGTGACAGTGAAGAGATGGGTAGAGTGTATGGCTTTATGGGTCTTAAGACCGGTATTGTTGTCCACGGTCAAACACCCGAACAAAAGCAAGAGGCATATGCCGCTGATATTACTTATGGTACAAATAATGAGTTCGGATTTGACTATCTCCGTGATAATATGGTGGTTTATAAGCAAAACCTCTCACAGCGCGGACATGCCTTTGCCATCGTCGACGAGGTGGACTCGATTTTGATTGATGAAGCAAGAACTCCCCTTATTATTTCGGGTGCGGGTGATCCTTCAACAGACCTTTATACAAAGGCGGATACACTTGTACGAAAATTCAAAAAGCTTGTTGTTAAGGAAATAAATAACAAGGACGATAATGATGATGTTGATGCGGATTATATCGTTGACGAGAAGGCTAAGAATGCCGTGATTACTCCCGAGGGTACAAGAAAGGTAGAAAAATTCTTTGGCATAGAAAATCTCAGTGATCCTGAAAACAATGAGATAGCACATCACATCAACCAAGCAATTCGTGCTTACGGAACTATGAAGCGCGACGTTGACTACGTTGTAAACGAAAACGGCGTTATGATCGTTGACGCATTCACAGGACGCCTTATGCCAGGTAGAAGATATTCCAACGGACTTCATCAGGCAATAGAAGCTAAGGAAAGAGTTAAGATTGAAAAGGAAAACCAAACTCTCGCCACCATTACTTTTCAAAACTATTTTAGAATGTATAAAAAGCTTTCCGGTATGACGGGTACTGCTCTCACTGAGGATGCAGAATTCCGTGAAATCTATGCTCTCGACGTTGTGGAAATCCCCACTAATAAACCGATGATAAGAGTGGATCATAATGACGTACTCTATAAAACAATCAACGGAAAATACCGTGCTATAGTTAATAAAGTTAAAGAATGTCATGCTAAGGGTCAGCCCGTTCTTGTGGGTACTGTTTCTATTGATAAATCCGAAATACTTTCCAAGCTTTTGGACAGAGAGGGTATCAAGCATAATGTTCTTAATGCGAAGCTTCATGAGAAGGAAGCCGAAATTGTAGCTCAGGCAGGCAAGCTTGGCGCAGTTACCATCTCCACCAATATGGCAGGACGTGGTACCGACATTATGCTCGGCGGAAACTCCGAATTTATGGCTAAAAACGAAATGCGCAAGCTCGGCTTTACTGATGAGCTTATAGCTGTTTCTACCGGCACAGCAGTAGTTGAAGATGAAGAGATTATGAATGCTCGCAGAACCTTTGCTGAGCTTAATCAAAAATTCAAAAAACAAATCGAGCCTGAAGCACAAAAGGTTCGTGAGGTAGGTGGCTTGTACATTCTCGGCTCTGAGCGTCACGAATCCCGTCGAATTGATAACCAGCTTCGCGGACGTTCAGGTCGTCAGGGCGACCCCGGTGAATCCTGCTTCTTCTTGTCGCTTGAAGACGATCTTATGCGACTTTTCGGTGGAGAGAGAATGCATCTTATCGCAAATAACCTTGGTATGAGCGACGAGGACTGCCTTGATTTCAGAGCATTTTCCAGCGTTATCGAAACATCACAAAAGAACGTAGAAGATCTCAACTTTAGAAGAAGAAAGAACGTTTTGGCTTATGATGACGTTATGAATAAGCAAAGAGAGCTTATTTATAAGCAGCGTCAGGACGTGCTCAACGGCGTTGATATTTCCGATAAGATTGCAAATATGATTTCGGAAACCGTGTATCAAAAGGTGGCGGAATGCTATGATCATGATACAAAGACCATTGATCTTACGAAGCTTGAGCCATACTTCTTGGTGCTTATGAGGGAAAAATATCCTCTTGCCGCTATTAGAAATCTTGCAGTTGACGGCAAGGTCGGAGATAAGGAAGTTAACGAGATCATATCCATGCTGTCCGAATGTGCCGAAGAGGTATATAAAGATAAAGAGGAAATGTTTGGAGCGGACAATATGCGCGAAATTGAACGTGCAGTTTTGCTTCGTAACGTAGACCGCAAGTGGATGGATCATATTGATGCCATGGATGATCTTAAGGGTAGCGTAGGACTTCAAAGCTATGCACAAAGAGATCCCGTTAACGAATATCGTTTCCGTGGCGCAGATATGTTTGATGAGCTTGTTGGAGATATTAGAGAAAACACGGCAAGAATGATTCTTTGCTTAACTAAAAAAGCACCCGATACTCAAAGAGTTCAGATAGCTAATCCTATTATGGCATCCGCATCAGGCGAGATTGCAAAAAAGAAAATAACCGTGGTTAAGGGAAGCAAGGTTGGAAGAAACGATCCTTGTCCTTGCGGTAGCGGTAAAAAATATAAGAACTGTTGCGGAGCAAACAGATAAAAAAACGGTGGGAATTTCCCACCGTTTTTTATTTGTATTCGCAAACTTTAATTCTTGAAATTGCTCTTTGGAGCTTTAGTTTAGCTATTTCGATAGTTTTCGAATCAGTTGATGAAGACAAGATATCTTTTGCCTTTTGCTTTGCCATTTTTGCTCTTTCGAGATCAATGTTTTCAGCGAATTCAAAGGTAATGGCAATCAAAGTTGCCGTTCCTTCGGAAATTGTGACAAATCCACCGGAAACTGATGCATATCTGTCCTTGCCGTTTTCTCTAATTCTGGCTTTTCCAATACCAAGAGTTGTAATATAATCTATATGATTAGCCAAAAACTCGATATCGCCGTCATTGGATCGAACCAATAGACTTTCAACCATTCCTTCGTAAGCTAAACCGTCAGGCGTTACTATTTGAAGATGGAACTCTTTCATAATAAGTCACCCGATTACTGCGCAAGCCCTTTAGCTTTTTCAACAGCCTCGTCAATAGTTCCGACAAAGAGGAACGCACTCTCGGGCAAATTATCGTGTTTGCCATCAAGAATCTCGCGGAAGCCGCGGATAGTTTCCTTTATGGGAACGTATTTACCTTGCATACCTGTAAACTGTTCAGCAACGGAGAAGGGCTGGGATAAGAATCTTTGAATCTTTCTAGCTCTGTTTACCACGAGCTTATCTTCTTCAGAAAGCTCTTCCATACCCATAATTGCAATGATATCCTGAAGCTCCTTGTATCTCTGAAGCATTCTCTGAACCTCACGAGCTACCTCGTAGTGCTCAATGCCAACTACGTCAGGTGAAAGAATTCTTGAAGTTGACTCAAGAGGATCAACCGCGGGGTAGATACCAAGGGATGCGATGCTACGGGAAAGAACCGTAGTTGCATCAAGGTGCGCAAAGGTGGTTGCAGGAGCGGGGTCAGTCAAGTCATCCGCAGGCACGTAAACCGCCTGAACGGATGTGATGGAGCCACGCTTTGTGGAAGTAATTCTTTCCTGGAGCGCACCCATTTCAGTTGCAAGGGTGGGCTGATAACCAACCGCTGAAGGCATTCTTCCGAGAAGAGCTGAAACCTCGGAGCCCGCCTGTGTAAATCTGTAAATATTGTCGATAAAGAGAAGAACGTCCTGACCCTCTTGGTCACGGAAGTACTCAGCCATAGTAAGTCCGGAAAGACCTACTCTCATTCTTGCTCCCGGAGGTTCGTTCATCTGACCGTAGACAAGTGCGGTCTTAGAGAGAACTCCTGACTCTTTCATTTCATTGTAGAGGTCGTTACCCTCTCTTGTACGCTCACCAACGCCTGTGAAAACGGAAATACCGCCGTGTTCCTTAGCAACGTTATTGATGAGCTCCATAATAAGAACTGTTTTACCAACTCCGGCACCGCCGAAAAGACCTATCTTACCACCCTTTGTATAGGGAGCAATAAGGTCAACGACTTTAATACCGGTTTCGAGTATTTCAGTTGCGCTTTCTTGTTCAGCATAGGAGGGAGGATCTCTGTGAATGCACCATTTTTCAGCATTTTCAGGAGCAGGAAGGTTGTCAATGGGCTCACCGAGAAGATTAAATATTCTACCGAGAGTCTCTTTGCCTACAGGAACGGTAATGCCTGTGCCCGTGTAAACGGCTTCCATACCTCTTGACATACCGTCGGTAGAGGACATAGCAATACATCTTACAATGTCATCACCGAGTTGGCTTGCTACTTCACAGACTATAGTTTTACCTTCGTGCTGAATTTCGATAGCACCAAGCAAGTCGGGAAGCTGTCCGTTTTCAAATCTAATATCGAGGACAGGTCCGATAATCTGTACAACTTTGCCGATGTTCTTTTTCATCTGCTTATTTTCCTTTCAAACTGTCTGGCTGAGATTAAAGTGCCTCAGCGCCGGACACGATTTCTGTAATTTCTTGGGTAATAGCTGCTTGACGAACTCTATTATAGTGGAGCATAAGCGTGTCAATTATTTCCTCAGCATTTTTGTTAGCCGAGTTCATTGCCATTCTTCTTGCGCCTGATTCGGAAGCAAGACTTTCGCACAGTGCGGAGTAGAGAATTCCGCCAACGTATTCTGGTACGATTTGATCGAGCATTTCGGTGGGATTGAAATCCGTTTCGAATTTGTCAACCTGAGACGTTGCAGGTTTCTCAAGGGGCAATAGTGTTTCATAAACTGCTCTTTGAGTCATCATGGAAACAAACTCGGTAAATACCAAAATCACTTCTCCAAATTCGCCGTTTTTAAAGCCGTCGGTGATTATTTTGCCAAGTGACAAAATAGGACCAACGCTTTGATCAGCCGCCTCAGCAAACAACTCGCTATAGATATTGTAGTTTCTGTGTTTCGAATATTCTAAAGCTTTTTTGCCGATCGGCAACCAAATGGCATCTTTGTTAACACTCAATTTTTCTACCAATTTAAAGATATTTGCATTATAGCCACCTGCAAGACCGCGGTCGCCGGCAAACACTACAAAAAGTGTTTTTGATGAGTCGGAATTTTCAAACCAGGTGTTATTTTCTTCTTTAGAAAGGGAAGAAATGCTGTCAATAGCTTTTCCTAAAATTTGATAAAAGGGTCGTGTACGTTCAACAGTTTCTTTTGCACGGCGAAGCTTTGACGTTGCAACAAGCTCCATAGCTTTGGTAATTTGCATTGTGCTTTCCACACTTTTAATGCGGGCTTTGATGTCATTCATTCCAGCCATGCTATACACTTCCTTTCATAGATTATTTGTTAAATTTGTCCTTTACAGAGAGGATTGCTTCTTTAAGCTCTTCTGTATTTTCGGGTGAGAGCTCACCTGTTTCTCTGATGGACTGGAGAAGATTTCCCTTAACGGCAATAAGATATTCAAAGAGCTCTTCTTCAAAACGGTGAATATCTTCAACGGGAATTTCTCTGAGCATATTGTTTACAACTGCGTAAATAATAGCCACTTGAAGCTCAACCGCAATGGGAGAATTTCTATTTTGCTTCAATACTTCAACTATTCTCGCACCTTGTTCAAGTCTTGCTTTTGTATCGGCATCAAGATCTGATCCAAACTGAGCAAAGCCTTGAAGCTCACGATATTGTGAATAGAGGAGCTTGAGTGTACCTGAAACTTTCTTCATTGCCTTAATTTGCGCATTACCGCCAACTCGAGAAACGGAAATACCGGGGTTAACCGCAGGTCTAACGCCTGAGTGGAACAATTCGGACTCAAGGAATATCTGTCCGTCGGTAATAGAAATTACGTTTGTAGGGATATATGCGGAAACGTCGCCTGCCTGTGTCTCAATGATGGGAAGAGCAGTGAGAGAACCGCCACCGTATTCGGGAGCAAGTCTTGCAGCTCTTTCAAGAAGTCTTGAGTGGAGATAGAAAACGTCACCGGGATATGCTTCACGTCCGGGAGGACGACGAATAAGCAAGGAAAGTGCTCTATAAGCCACCGCATGCTTGGAAAGGTCGTCATAAATAATGAGAACGTCCTTACCCTTGTCCATAAAGTATTCACCCATTGTACAACCTGAATAGGGAGCGATATACTGAAGGGGAGCGGGGTCACTGGCATTAGCTGAAACTACGATAGTGTAGTCCATAGCGCCTGCGCGATAAAGCGTATCTACAACTGAAGTTACCGTGGACTGTTTTTGTCCTATAGCAACGTAAATGCAAATAACGCCATTGCCTTTTTGATTGATAATTGTATCAGTGGCAATTACAGTCTTACCGGTCTGTCTGTCACCAATAATAAGCTCTCTTTGACCACGTCCGATGGGGATCATGGAGTCGATTGCTTTAATACCGGTTTGAAGGGGAACTGAAACTGACTTTCTTTCAATGATACCGTAAGCACGTCTTTCAATGGGATTATACTGTGTAAGATTAATAGGTCCTTTGCCATCAATAGGCTGACCTAATGCGTTAACTACTCTACCGATAAGCTCGTCGCCAACGGGAACGGATACTACGCGTCCCGTTCTTTTAACGATGCTGCCCTCAGTGATACCTATGTCGCTACCCAAGAGTACGCAGCTAACAAAGGTTTCTTCCAAGTTAAGCGCCATACCAAAGGAACCATTGGCAAACTCAAGAAGCTCGTTTGCCTTACACTTATCAAGCCCGTGAACCTTAGCAATACCGTCACCTACGGAAATAACGTAGCCAATTTCGTCCTGCTGAGTTTTGGACTCATAATGACGAATTTGTTCTTTTATGATTTTTGAAATATCATCTATTTTTGATTGCATTTTTTCACCAACTTTTTATATTACTAAATCTTTGAGACTCTTATCAAATTTATCAAGCTTGGTTTTGATAGAGCTGTCTATTTGCTGGCCCAAATATCTAAGCTTCATACCTCCGAGAATAGATGGGTCAATGGTGTTATTTACTATAATTTTTTTGCCCGTTAAATCTTCAAGCTTAACGGTAAGCTTGTTGATTTGCTCGGTGGTCAAAGGAATAATTGAAATTGCCTCGACCCTCTCGATTCCGCGCGAAACGTCATAAGACATCATATAAGAATCTTTGATCTTATGTATGAGGTATGCCGATCTGCGTTCGGAAAGAATTTTGAACAAATTAACAAGATTTCTACTTAATTTACCAAATGCCTTTTCGATCATTTCGATTCTTTCCTCGCGGGAAAGGGCAGGCGTATCAAGTAGCTGAAGAAATTCGGGATTGTTTTGAATTGCGGTGCAAAGAAGCTCAAAATCCTCTTTGACTTGCTCGGTTTCACCAAGCTCCTCTGTGAGCATAAAAAGTCCGTCACCGTAATTCTTAGCGTCACGATCAATGTACATCATATTATTCACCAATGCTGTCTATGAAGGAGTCGATAAATTCAGCGTGTTCCTTTTCAGAAACCTCGCGTCCGATAACCGCTCCTGCGATAGAGATTGCCATTTCCGAAACTTCATTTTTAACCTCGGAAAGAGCGTGCTTCTTTTCAAGCTCAATTTCTTCCTGAGCTCTCTCGTGAATTCTTGATGCCTCGAGCTGAGCTTCACGAATAATTTCTTCTTCTTTAAGCTGCGCACGACGAAGAGCAGTTTTAAGAATTTCTTCGCTCTCTTCGTTGGCGTGGCTGAGCTTTTCTTCATAAGAAACCTTCATCGCATTTGCGTCAGTTTCAGCATCGGAAGCATTTTTGTACATATCGTCGATTTCTTTTTGCCTTGAATCAATCATATTCTTCATAGGCTTAAAAAGAATTTTTTTCAAAAATAAGTATAGAATAAGTAAATTACACCATGCAAAAAGCATCGTCCAGACGTTGACGCCTACGAACGATTCAAAAGCATCCATTACTACACTCATTGTTTTCTCCTTCAATACTAAGTATTAGTTAACACCAATAAAGATGAGAAGAAGGGCTACTACAAGGGAGTAGATACCTGTTGTTTCGGTTACTGCACAACCAAGGATCATTGTTGTACGAAGGTCACCTGCGATCTCAGGCTGACGAGCCATAGACTCAAGAGTTTTGCAAACTGCCAAACCCTCACCGATAGCGGGAGCGATAGAACCAATTCCCATACAAATTGCTGCACCGAGTGCTCTTGCTGCATTAACATCCATTTTTAATAATCTCCTTTAAAATAAAAATTTTGACCTGTGAATTAATTATATATTTGCATTGTCTTCTTCAGCGGGTGGTGGGCAAGCGCCTGCAACGTAAACCATCGTGAGCAAGCAAAATACGAATGCTTGCACGAAAGCAGAGAAGAAGTCAAAA
Organism: uncultured Clostridia bacterium; assembly: GCA_947367285.1. Lineage (GTDB taxonomy): Bacteria > Bacillota > Clostridia > Oscillospirales > CAG-272 > RGIG4608. The sequence goes on from CANBDB010000048.1 coordinate 8,738, forward strand.
TACAACGAAAGAAAAGCGGGTATACCTACCTGAAGAAAGGGAGGTACAAACGTAATAAGATATGCGGGCAACCAACTGAATATAGCCTTCGAGGCTACAGCAAGCGCTGCATAGATCAGGGAAGTGAGAACACCGCCTCCGGCTACGTTACCAAAATGACGGAAAGCCATAGCAACGGGTTGAGCGACCTCACTGATAAGATTCATAGGTGTCATAACTACGATGGGTTCAGTAAAGCCCTTAAGCCAACCGATAAATCCGTTAGCTTTGATATTGTGATACCAAACCATTACGCTGGTTACAAGCGCGTATGCAAGTGTAACTGAAAGATCCGCCGTGGTAGAACGGAAGATCATTGTGGTGCCGATAAGTGAACCGAACATACATGAAACAAAAAGAGTTCCAATGTAGGGAGCAAATTTCAAATTGTGCTTACCCATGGTTTGTTCAACGAGATCGTATAGCATATTTAATACTTTCTCAACTAAAACCTGGAGTCCACCGGGGCGTTTTTCTATCTTGCGAGAAGCAATATAGCCAAGCACCATAAGCAAGGCTGTTACAACGAAAAGGGAAACGGTGGTCTGCGTGATCAAATTGCCAAAGTTTCCAAAAATATCTGCGATTGTACCTGCAAACATTTGATATAACTCGTCAATTCTGACAAAGACCTTTGGGCCATTAACTTCTAATTCCAAAGCTTATTCACCTCGTTTCTTTTTAATAAACTCAGCGGCATAAATAAGGGGCTTGTACATTAAGAGCGGAATAACTGTTGCCAAGGGGTCAAACCATCCGCTAATGAATGCAACAATCAAAGATCCAAACATCAAACCCGTTCTCAAAACATATGATTTTGTGATCGCGTTTTGAACCTTTATCGACTGCGCTTTGGAGAGCTTTTCAATCTCTTCATCAGTCAACTCTTTGTCGCCGCGTGTTTCCATAAATTTGTCAAGCGCTCTATTGATGGAGAAAGAGAGTATCAAGAAGTTTATTACTGTTACCGCTCCGCCAAGAATTGCGCCGCTAATGACTTGCCATTTGAAAAAGCCGGTAGCAAGAAATCCAATTGCAACCAAAACTGCAACAATAATCTCACCAAGGGCTAAGATAAGCACGTCTTTGTTATTATTTTTCATTATTTTGTCCTTTTTTACTTTGTTTAGATTTTTGTGATTTTTCAATGTGATTTAGTGCATTCATTGTTGAAAGTATAAATTTGATCATTGAGAAAAACCCGGTTATTACACCAACGAGAATGGTGATGGCATAAAGCCAAGAGGGCAGTCCACATTTTTCAACGAGCAGCCAAGCCAAAAGCAACCCACCACCGATATGCATTAAAAGTGTGATGACGGACTGAAACACAACGTTAACTATGTAAATAGCGCTATATGCTCCTCTCATTTTCGCCTCCAAAACTTTCATATTAATATAT
>CANBDB010000049.1 GCA_947367285.1 uncultured Clostridia bacterium
ATATAGTACAATATAGAAAAGATTGATAAATCTTTAACTTACTTAAAAGGAGAATAAATATGGCAAGATTTGTGCTTAACGAAACATCCTATCACGGTAAGGGCGTGATAGCTGAAATTGCTACTGAAATCAGAGCTAGGGGCTTCAAAAAAGCATTTGTTTGCTCCGACCCCGACCTTATTAAATTTGAAGTTACCAAGAAGGTAACTGACGTGCTTGATGCGGCAGAGATTCCCTATGACATCTATTCCAACATCAAACCCAACCCTACAATTGAAAACGTTCAGACAGGTGTTGAAGCGTTTAAGGCAAGCGGTGCTGATTGCATCGTAGCAATCGGTGGCGGTTCCTCTATGGACACTGCAAAGGCGATCGGTATTATTATTACCAACCCCGAGTTTGCGGATGTTCGTTCACTTGAGGGCGTTGCTCCCACAAAGAATAAATGCACACCCATCATCGCAGTTCCCACAACTGCAGGTACAGCTGCCGAGGTAACAATCAACTACGTTATCACTGATGCTGAAAATAATAGAAAGATGGTATGCGTAGACGTACACGACATCCCCGTAGTAGCGGTTGTAGACCCTGATATGATGGCTTCAATGCCTCGCGGACTTACTGCAGCAACAGGTATGGATGCGCTCACACACGCTATTGAGGGCTATATTACAGCAGGCGCATGGGAAATGAGCGATATGTTCCACCTCAAGGCTATCGAGCTTATTGCTACATATCTCCGCGACGCAGTAGATAACACTCCCGAGGGACGTGAAGGCATGGCTCTTGGTCAGTACATTGCAGGTATGGGCTTCTCCAACGTAGGTCTTGGTATCGTTCACTCTATGGCTCATCCCCTTGGAGCGCTTTACGATACACCCCACGGCGTAGCTAATGCTATCATCCTTCCCACAGTAATGGAATACAATGCACCCGCTACAGGTGAAAAATACAGAGAGATTGCAAGAGCAATGGGCGTTGTTGGCGTTGACCATATGACCATTGAAGAAGCAAGAAAAGCAGCCATTGATACAGTTAAGCAGCTCTCCAAGGACGTTGGAATTCCCGAGGACCTCAAGGATATCGTAAATCCTGCCGACCTTGATTTCCTTGCACAGTCCGCTTTTGACGATGCTTGCCGTCCCGGTAACCCCAGACCCACAAGTGTTGAAGAAATCAAGGAACTCTACCTCAAGCTTATGTAATTTTCTATATAAAACGCCGAGTTTATCTCGGCGTTTTTTTTCTTGCAAAAGAAGTAAGCTTATGATATAATAATATAAACTAGAGATTGGAGGCGGAAAATGAAAAAGGTGTTAATAATTGGTTGTCCGGGAAGCGGAAAATCATATTTTTCCCGAGAGCTTGCCGAGGCAACAGGACTTCCGCTATATCATATAGACAAAATTAGATGGCGCACCGACTGGACGCTTATGCCTCGAGAGCAATTTCTGCCCATATTGAAGGAAATTATGGAAACTGACGAATGGATTATCGACGGCAATTATCTTAACTCAATGGAACTTCGTTTAGGATATGCCGACACCGTGTTCTATTTTGACTTGCCAACCGAGGAGTGCCTTGCAAACGTTGAAGAAAGAAAAGGGAACCCTCGTAGTGATATGCCCGACGGCATGACTGATAGGGATGACCCTGAGTTTATCGACTTTATAAGGAATTATAATCGCGATGTGAAGCCTCGCGTAGACGCACTATTGGACAATTTCAGCGGTGAAATTCATGTAATCCGAGCAAGAGATGAAAAAAAGCCATTCTTGTACAGATAGTTTACAATTTGTTAATTGACATAATTCGTTCAAATTGATAATATTAATATGTACAATTATGTACCATAAAATAAAGGAGAATAAAAAATGGCACAAAATTTAAAGCTTATCCCCGAAAATTTGCAAAAAATCCGCGAAATGAATCCTCGTCTTATGTCCTACAACGTAGAGATGACCGAGGTTACAGGCGGAACATTCTGGAAGGCATATACTGAAGGCCAAATAGCAGGAACTGAAGAATTTCCCAAGCTTGAGGGCGGTTTTTCTAACCACACAGCTATGGCAGGGCTTATGCAGTATTATCCTCCCATTGACACTACAAATGAAAAGTTGATTAACCTTGCACGCGAATTCGGCTCAGTATGGGTTCGAGTATCGGGTACTTGGGCAACAAAGACATATTATGATTTTGACGGCACTACAGGTGGCAAAGCTCCCGAGGGCTATCAGTCCGTTCTCACAAGAGAGCAGTGGGCAAATATAATTGCTTTCGTAAAGGCAGTTGATGCTAAACTTCTTATTTCCGTTTCTAACTGTGCGGGTGACCATGAAAATAACGGCCCCATCAAGCTTACACAGATTGAAAAGATCTTCGCTCTTACAGAGGAGCTTGGTGGTTCGATCGACGCTCTTGAGTTCATGAATGAACCCAATATGCTTCAAATTTCAGGCGCACCCCTTGGATACGATTTCTCCGATTTCATTCGTGACCAGGATATTATCAACGCTTGGGTAAGAGAGCACTATCCCGAGTGCCTCATCGTAGGTCCGTGTAATACAGGTATGGCTGACGAAAAGCAGTCCGATGACCAAATTTCCAAAATGGGCGCAGGTATGGGCGATATGTTCAAAATGGGTACAGCTCACGACCTTCTTCGCGGACATGAGGTTAAGATGGATGTATATTCATATCACTATTACAACGGTATCTCCGAGCGTCTTGCGGGTATGATGCCCACAGGACATTGGCCTGCAGCGATGGCACATACCGATATGTATTTGCAGGTAGCTCCTGGCATATGCTATATGAATATTCCGATCAGAGATCAGTACGTTCCCGGAGCTGAAATGTGGGTAACCGAGTCCGGTGACGCAGGCGGCGGCGGTGACACATGGGCATCCACATACCTTGACGTTCTCCGCACACTTAATGAGCTTGGTAGCTTCTCAACACTTACAAACGGTGTTATCTTCCATAACACACTTGCTTCCAGTGACTACGGCTTCCTTCAGCACGGCACGTTCGATCCTCGTCCTAACTACTTTGCAGCACTTCTTTGGACACGCCTTATGGGTAACACAGTTTATGCCTGCGGTAATCCCAACGTAGAGGGCGCACACCTTTACTGCCACAGCAGAAAAGACGGAGAAGAGGGATATGCATACCTTCTTATTAACAACTCTCTCACTGACGCAACTACTGTGGAGCTTCCCAAGGCTGCAAAGCTTTACGAACTTTCCGGTAACGGCAATATGAGAAATAAGGTAATGTACCTTAACGGTAGACCTCTTGTTCTCGGCGAGAATGATGAGCTTCCTTGCCTTTGCGGTAAGGACGTAGAGGGAACAATATCCATCGCTCCCGGCTCTTGTGCATTTATCGTTATCTAATTAATTAAAATAAATCCCTCGGCAATGCCGAGGGATTTTATTATGTATATTATTTCTTGTTTCTTTCCTCAAGATCCTTGCAAATTTGTGCATACATTTCTTCGTCAATCTTAAATTTCTTTTGATAGAGGAAGAAGCCGATGAGTATGCAAATGAGAGGAAGGATCATCATTGAAAGCTTCATGATCCAAAGTGAAGAATCGGGAGTTGCCATAATAATCTCTTCGTCGATGATAGGGTCACCGGTGAGAGAGTTTGCAATAGCATTGATACCGGAAATAATGAGTGTGAAGGATACAATACCCTTGCTCACTGCACCACCGAACTGGTTAATGAAGGGCTGAACTGCAAAGCTTGCCGCTTCGTTTCTCTTGCCGAGCTTCCACTCGCCGTATTCAACCGCGTCAGCGAGGAAGAGGAGCATAAGAAGCTGAATGAAGGCCTGTGCAAAGAAGAGTCCAAGACCTGCAATAACGATGAGGGGCATCCACTCAAAGGAGAGGAAGAAGATAACGTAGGAGATAGCAACAGCGATCATAGAGCCTGTGTAGAGCTGCTTACGAGTAAACTTCTTTCTGAAGAGAGGGAATATGGAGAGAGCGGTGAGCTGAGCAACTGCAAGAACAGCCGCAAACACCATATACATACCCTCGTCCTTGTATGCATACTTGAAGTAGTATGTACCGAAGCCTGTAGTTGTGCAATAACCAATCATAAAGAGAGCCATTGAAATAGCGGTTACAAGAAGCTGATCGTTCTTGAAGAGCGCGCGGAAGAGGTCCTTGAGAGTAGTTCTTTCCGTTGCTTCAAGCTGAGAGCGGTCTTCCTTAACACCGATGAGCGTAATGCTCTGGAATATCCACATGATAGCCGCAATTATAATAGCGAAAATGAAGTAAGCATCACGTGCTGATTTATCGGGGAAGAAGCCGGGAACGTTAAGATAGATAAGAACCATAGCAAACATACCTACGTTTGCACAAATTCTTGCAAAGGCACCAACGCCTTCTCTAACGGACTGATCCTTGGAGATCGCAGGCATGAGCGACCAATAAGAGATATCGTTAAGAGAGAAGAATATGCTAAAGAGAAGGTATGTAACTGCAAGAAGGATGATGTGAGAGGTCTCGTCCATTTCAAAGTTGTGGAACATTAGAACTGTCAAAACACCGGTACCAATCATACCAATAAGGATCCAGGGCTTAAATTTACCCCATCTTGTCTTTGTGTTGTCTACAATAGCGCCAACGAAGGGGTCAATAATTGCATCAAACGTACCAAAAAGAGTGAGCATAACACCGATTACACCAAGACCCTTGTCAGAGAACTTAACAACGTCAGTAAGATGTACAAGAAGGTACATACTAACAAGTGAGTAAAGCGCATCTCTACCAACGGTACCGAGACCGAAGCAATATTTGTTGAGTTTTTGCTGCTTGTTCATAATTAAATCTCCTTTATTAAATACAGGTTGCTGCCGAAATCTCCGAGCAATCTGATTTTTTCATTGTAGCCCGTACCTTCGTATTGCATCTCAAGATTCATACCAAAGTTCAGGATATCACCGTAACAGGTGTAGGTTTCGTGACCGTCAGTAAGGGAATAGTGCTTGTCGGCAGTACGAAGAATGATTCCATCCGTCTTAAGTCTAACGGGGAGAATGTGATGAATAAGAGTACCAAAGGTCTTAACACGAAGATACTGCTTAACACATTCAACGCTATACTGCTTGTCGGGATTTGCACTTGGGATGACAAGCCTGTCACGGTAGGGGAAGGCGCAAGTCTTTTTTTGGAAGAGCCCTGCAATTATTTCACCGTCACGAGAAACTTGCCAAGAAAGCTGATCAGGATTGTCAACGTGTACAAATTCAAACTTTCCGTACTGGAATGTCTTTCGGTGCTCCTTGTAGAATTCAATTTGCTCTTTAACCTGTTTGAGCTCGTCAGGGGTTAGTTCCGCAAAGTCAAGCTCATATCCGAGAACTCCAAAGGAGGCAACGTTGAATCTTGTTGAAATTGGTGTATTGCGTAGAGTTTGCGCATTGGGTGACATAGAAACGTGTGCCGAAACACAGGACGGGGGATAGAAATTGAATGTACCACCCTGAATGTCAAGTCGCTCAATGGGGTCAGTGTCATCACTCGTCCAAATTTGTGGCGAGTAGCAAAGGATACCAAGGTCAAATCGGTTACCGCCCGAGGAGCAGCTTTCAAACAAAATGTTGGGATGCTTTTGGTGGAATATTCTATCAAGCACCTCGTAAAGTCCAATGATATATCTGTGATAAAATTCACCTTGATTTTGAAGCTTTGCGGAATACATATCGCTTATGTGACGGTTGTAATCCCACTTGACGTATTCGATATTCGCACTGTTGAGAATAGCATCAACTGCATCCACAATATAGTCGCGAACCTCTTTTCTTGTAAGGTCAAGAACCATTTGGTTTCTACCAAGTGAAGGTGTACGGGAGGGAACTGCAATTGCCCAATCGGGATGCGCACGGTAGAGATCGGAGTCGGGGTTAACACACTCGGGCTCGAACCAAAGGCCGAATTTCATTCCGCGATTGTTTATAGCTTTCGCAAGCGAGGTAAGACCGCCGGGGAGCTTTTTAGTGTTTACTACCCAGTCACCAAGTCCTGCCTTGTCGTGATTTCTCGCACCGAACCAACCGTCGTCAAGAACGAGCATCTCAACTCCGAGCTTTTTGGCTTTGTCGGCAAGCGCAACGATCTTTTGCTTTGTGAAATCAAACATCATTGCTTCCCAGTTGTTGATAACAATGGGACGCTCAGCACCCTTGTGCATACCGCGAACTATATTGTTATTAACAAAAGAATGCATATTTTGCGCCATTTTGTTTATACCGCTTGCTGAATAAGTCATAATAGCCTGGGGAGTTTCAAAACTCTCGCGAGGGCCAATTACCCAATTAAAGCAATGAGGGTTAATACCACTCATAACGCGAGTTGTTCCTGCAGGGGAGCCCTCAATAGCGGAATAATGATTGCCCGAATAAATAAGGTTAAAGCCGTAAACGTTACCTCTATTATAGTCCGCGCCCTTGCCAACTAGCATAAATGCGGGATTGTGGCGGTTGGAGGAAGCACCAACAGTAGAGGAGTTAACGTAGATGCCCTCGGAAACGGGGGTTGAGTGCGCGTGCGCCTCTTTGATCCAAGAGCCGTTAAGAGTCACAATGTTAAAGTAAGTAGAGGGCAAATCGAGCGAAAAGCTCATCAATTTGTTGATAGTAACATTTTGGGAGCCGTTGTTAACGAGTGTTACGTTTCTTGTAATAACGTCACATTCTTCAAAAACCGTGTATGTAAGCTTTAGGTGAATGTTATTAAACTTTTTGTCAGCGAGTGTAACTGTGAGAGTTTGTGCCTTTCCGTATGCAGTGGGAAGTGAGCTTGATTTATAAGCCTCATTACTGATCTCATGAGAATGATACACGAAATCGCTAACGTAAGTGCCGTCGGGCATAATCAACTCAATGGGTGTGTGCCTGTAATCGCCCTTTCCGTTTTCACTGTATTCAAGAAGAACGTTGTCAAGCGAATAGGACGCACTCGTGTCATAGTCTACTGAGCTGCCGAGCTGAATGGTGTTTTTGAGGGCAAGAGCATCGTAGGATTGTTTTCTAACGAAAGATCCATAATGAATACTCTCGAGCTTTCCGCAATCAGCGATTTTAAAGATATAGCTTGTAGAACGAGTATCGAGTTTAAAAATCTTATTTTCAAATGTAATCATAAACTGCCCCCTTAATTCATATGTGAAGTTTTCTCGCAAGAGCCTCGCGAGCAGCTCTACTGGTGGAAATAGCAATCAATGCGAGTCCAAAAAGGACAAGCGGAATCATGGGTATCAATGACCAACCGTCAAAGTTTAGTTTAAAGGTGATCATAATAAACAACTCAATGATGTCCATAAATAATCCAAGCGCAATAAAGAATCCCCCAATAACATAGAGATAACCTTTTTTTAGATAGTAAAGTAGGACAGTAGTAGCGGTAACTATCAGGCCAAGATATGTAACAACGGGGAATGCAAAGGTTAAAAACCAATCTCCGTCAGTAGTATAATTTACGTAGTGCAATAGTAGTATTATCGAAAAGAAATCAATGGGGACAAATACCGCCGGAGTAGGACGCTTAAACCAAAATGGTAAAACGAAGATTATGTAAATCAAAGCTATTGCAAACATTACGTATGCGGACCATGTGACTGTTCTATTAATATAAAGGTCGCAGTAAAGTGTAACCAATATAGGTGTAATAAATAAAGTCAACAAAATTATATGGATAGTAGTCTTGCTAATTTCTCTTTTGGGAATAAAATCCTGAGGGTATAGAGGATTAACTTCGGGACGTATGATGTCGGGGTGATATGCCTCCGTACCGCAAAGAGGGCATTTCTTCTCAGTGTCAGCAAGCTTAACACCGCAGTTAGCGCAATACATCAATTTCTACCTCCTGTCTTTGATTTGATTGTACGGTAACCTCAACTCCAAGGCGTTGAAGCTCACGGAAGAAATAGTTCTCAAGCCTAGCCTCTTTAATGTCGCGTGAAAACGTAACGTTGAGAATACCGCGATAGCTGTAAGCACTGCAATTGTAGGGCGCTTGAGCTTGTGGCCCTAAAATAAAGTCAATTCTATCAATATATTGCATCATTTCGTCAGGCACACGAACTTCACCGAGATTTGAAAAGCTCAAACAAGATTTCTTTTCACCAACGGAATTAAATACCATCTTCATAACGATATTTTTTATGAATAACGGAACTATTCTAAGGGCGAGCTGTCTTTCATCAGCAACGTTAGTTTCAATCATTTTAGCCATATTCTTCTTAGTCGCGTAAGTGCCGACCTTGTGATGAACAATATTTATAATCTCGTCAAGTGAATAATCACCAAGTCGAGGATCTATCTCGGGTATTGTGTAGAGAGCAAAATTACGAAGAGTCCTACTTCCGAATATAGGACGCAAATTTATAGGTATTAAAACCTTAACAGGCTTATACTTTTTGGGATTTTGAATTAGATCAAATTGCAAATTCAAAATCGCCTTCATTAAAACTGCAGTAAGGAAGGTGTTTACCGATACCTTTTTTGCGCGAGCCATATCGCGAATTATGTCGGACGACATTTGGAAGTTAGTAATATTTAAGAAACCGTCTTCTTCGGGCGTACCGTCAATCTTCCAAGCATCCGTATCCTTGCGAGTTTCCTTAACTGGAGCAGCATTTTTTAAGAATGAATCCTCAATTTCATAATGCCTCGGTTGCTCTTTTCGCGAGAGAATACCGTGAGTGCAGGGAATTTCTATTTTGTGTTTTAGTTCAAGATATTCAGCCAAAAGAGATTTGAAAAAAATCATGCCGCCCGTTCCGTCGGTAAGCGCGTGGAAGATCTCAACTGCAATTCTTTTGCGATAAACTATCACGCGGAACGCACAGGTCTTCATTTCCTTTTTGGTCATATATGCAAGGGGATAGCTGTATTCCGCCATGATAGCAGGCGGCTCGCTAACGGGACGAAGGTAATACCAAAACAATCCCTCTGATAATCGCGCCGCAATGCTCGGAAATCTTGGTATAGTGTTTTTAATAGCTTGTTCAAGCACCTTGAGATCCACTTGCTCATATAGCGTTGCAGAGAGTCTAAATAGATTGCTCCAATATTTACTATGCGAGGCAGGATAGATCTTGGCGGCGTTGTCGAGCTTAAACCAATTAAAATTTCTATCTATTTTCATAAGTCGATATCCTTTTAGGAAAGCTTCGCGCAAAGTTCCTCAAATAAATTCAAAAATTCTTTTTCAACGGTTGAAAACTCAAGCTGTTCAAATCGGGGCTTTGACGAAAGTGTTGGAACGTAATCAAATATCTTTTCGCCAAAGAGCTCAATAAATTCGTAGTAGAGTATCGCATCGTCAATTTCAAAAATCAACTTAATCTCGTCACTTGTAAGAGAGGGAATCCACTTTTCAAAAATTTGACCTTGAAGCTTGTCCTCAATTTCAAGATATTTTTGGAGATGCTTTTTGACAGGACGTGTAATATCCGCAAGGTAAGCCTCACTCGCATCGTGAATAAGACAACCAAGAACAACTCTATCCGAGTATCCTCTTGCAATTGCTTCCGTGGCGCAATTGATGGAGTGTTGTCCCACTGAATAGAAATGCTTAAAATGTCCGTTAGCGCGGCAAAGAAGGGAGAGTGCGTGTGCAATATCCTCTATGTCAATATCCTCAACCCTGGGTTCAAGGGGATAAAATTCCTTTTTCTTGTACGTCAATATATAGCTCATTGAATATACCTCGAATTTGCATAAATATACACAATAAGTATATCAT
>CANBDB010000050.1 GCA_947367285.1 uncultured Clostridia bacterium
TATTCTTTTTTCTTTATTCTTTAGTTTTTGCGTCTTATGTACTCATCCATTGCTTTTGCAGCAGTTTTACCAGCGCCCATAGCAAGAATTACTGTTGCTGCACCTGTTACAGCATCGCCGCCTGCGTAAACACCCTCGCGGGATGTAAGGCCGTTTTCGTCAGCGATAAAGCAACCCCATTTGTTTGTTTCAAGACCCTTTGTTGTATTTCTGATAAGGGGGTTGGGGCTTGTTCCGATGGACATGATTACACAGTCAACGTCAAGAACGAACTCACTGTCGGGTTTAACGATGGGACGGCGTCTGCCGGAAGCATCGGGCTCGCCAAGCTCCATTTCAACGCACTTGAGACCGGAAACGAACTTGTATTCGTCTCCAAGCACCTCGATGGGATTGGAGAGAGTTTTGAAGATGATTCCTTCTTCCTCGGCGTGCTCAACCTCTTCCTTACGTGCGGGGAGCTCGCTCATACCTCTACGGTAAACGATATATACGTTCTCAGCGCCAAGACGCTTTGCAGAACGAGCAGCGTCCATAGCAACGTTACCGCCACCAACGATTGCAACGTTCTTGCAATCCTTAATAGGAGTGTCGGAGTGGGGAACGTATGCCTTCATAAGATTAACTCTTGTGAGGAACTCGTTAGCGGAGTAAACACCCTTGAGGTTCTCGCCGGGAATATTCATAAAGTTGGGAAGACCTGCACCTGAACCGATGAAGATGGATTCAAAGCCCATCTCGAAGAGCTCGTCAACCTCGATTGTTCTACCAACAACTACGTTTGTTTCAACCTTAACACCGAGTGCCTTGAGGTTTTCGATCTCGTCAGCAACGATCTTCTTGGGAAGACGGAATTCGGGGATACCGTAAACGAGAACACCGCCTGCAAGGTGGAGTGCCTCGAATATTGTAACATCATAGCCCATCTTTGCAAGGTCGCCTGCACATGTAAGACCGGAGGGACCTGCACCGATAATAGCGCACTTATGACCGTTGGATTCAGGTCTTACGGGCTTTTCGGTTGCGTGAGCATTGTGCCAGTCAGCAACGAATCTTTCAAGACGTCCGATAGCTACGGGCTCACCCTTAATGCCTCTTACGCACTTGGATTCGCACTGTGTTTCCTGGGGGCAAACACGTCCGCAAACTGCGGGAAGCGCGGAGCTCTTTGCGATTATCTGATAAGCGCCTTCAAAATCGCGCTCTTTGATCTTTGTGATAAAGCCGGGAATATCAATTGCTACGGGGCAGCCGCCAACGCAGGGTTTGTTTTTGCAGTTGAGACATCTTTCAGCCTCGTTAACCGCCTGCTCCTCGGTATAACCGAGAGCTACCTCAAGGAAGTTACCGTTGCGGACATGGGGATCCTGAACGGGCATTTCATTCTTTTTCAAACTCATATTAGGCATATTACTGTACCTCCTTCTTGAAGAGATTGCAAGTCTCCTCGTGCTTCTGTCTTTCAAAGCCCTTGTACATTGTGGAGCGCTCGATTGCCTCGTCAAAGTCAACGAGGTGTCCGTCGAAGTCGGGTCCGTCAACGCATGCAAACTTTGTCTGACCGCCAACAGTGAGACGGCATCCGCCGCACATACCTGTTCCGTCGATCATGATGGGATTCATGGAAACAACCGTGGGAATTCCGTAGTTCTTTGTAAGCTTGCAAACGAACTTCATCATAACAAGGGGACCGATAGCGATAACCTCGTCATACTCGTGTCCTTCCTCGATAAGACCAAGGAGAGCGTTTGTAACGAGACCCTGTGTTCCGTGGCTTCCGTCGTCAGTCATAACCTCGAGAACTGTGGAAACTGCCGCAAATTCGTCTTCGAGGATAACGAGATCCTTGTTTCTGAATCCGATTACGGAGTGAACCTCGCATCCGAGATTGTGGAGCTTCTTTGCGATGGGATATGCGATAGCGCAACCAACACCACCACCAACAACTGCTACCTTCTTGAGTCCTTCTGTGTGAGAGGGAACGCCGAGAGGGCCAACGAAATCGTGGATATAATCGCCTTCTTCAAGTCTATTGAGCTTTTCTGTAGTGGAACCTACGATCTGGAAGATAATTGTGATTGTGCCTGCCTCACGGTCAAAATCTGCAACAGTGAGAGGGATTCTCTCGCCATTTTCGTCAACGCGAAGAATAATGAACTGACCGGGCTCTGCCTTCTTAGCAACCATGGGCGCGTAAACGTCCATGAGAGTTACTGTGGGATTGAGGACTTTTTTTCTTAAAATTTTGTACATTTGTCTACCTCTTTTATGAATAAATGTTTATTATTTAACAAAATTAAACGCAACACCGCATATTATATCACAATGAAAGGAAAATTTCAACCGATTGTGTTATCTTTTTAACAATTTGGAAAATTTCATCACTTGTGTGCACAAGGTTCAAAATTGATGATAAAAATATGGTAAAATTGCACAAAAAAACAAGGGCATTCGCCCTTGCTTTTTTTAAAATTATTCGTCATCCTTATCGGTGTGCTTCAATTCAAAGTGAATAAGAATGCTCATGAGTGCTCTCAATCCAAACACCGCGCCGAGAACTATGAGCTCGTCAAGATCATGAACTGTAACTGTCTTAAGAATCTCCGCGCCGAGCTTAAATTCAAGACCTGTTGCAAGTCCCTTCGCGAGATGTGTTTGTATCTTGATGTGTCTTTTCATAAAGGTGTTCTGAATGTATTCCCAGAATGCCTTGAGACAGGTCCAAGCAATAACGAAAATGCCCATCCATTCGAGAATGAAAACGATAATGGGCGTAATGATGCTAGTCAAGGTGTGCAAAAAATCCATTTTATATCTCCTAAAAATGCGTTTTATCACCGTCATTATAATGCCTCGCGTGAAAAATGTCAATATCAAATTTGACCTTTCTTGACAAATAATGTGTTTTTTTACAGTAAATATTTTAACGATTATATAATTAATATATCCTTTTTTGTTGACAAATAAAATTTATAGTGGTATAATTATCGATGATGCGCTTTTTGGCGCAGTGGACTCAGATTGAAAAAATGCTTATAAATACACATGAAAGGTAGGATAGAAAATGGCTTTTTTTCTGAACAGCATTCCTGTTCCGCTTAAGAAGAACACCGCGGATAAGCCCGCACTGAGAATGACCGAAGTTAAATCGGTTACACTTCCCATGCTTATGCACAAGGGCACACCTGCAACACCCGTTGTAAAGATGGGCGATCTTGTTAAGGTTGGAACAAAGATTGCAGAGGCAAACGGAGAGCTTTCCTCTCCCATCTACGCAAGCATTTCCGGTAAGGTTACTAAGGTTTGCGATTATCTTACAGCATCCGGCGAGCGCGTGCCCGCAGTTATCATTACTGCCGACGGCGAAATGACTGCTGAAGAGCTTTCCGCTCCTGTAGTGAACAGTAGGGAAGAGCTTCTCGCGGCAATTCGTGAGAGTGGTGTTGTAGGACTTGGCGGCGCAGGATTCCCCACACACGTAAAGCTTGACGTGGATTTTGACAAGGTTGACACTCTTATCGTTAACGGTACCGAGTGCGAGCCCTATATCACAAGCGATAACCACACAATGAATGAAAGAGTTGATGATATCGAGTACACTCTTAACGCATTTAAGCAGTATTTTGGTGTAAAGCATATCGTTATTGGTGTTGGTGACAACAAAAAGACTTCACTTGAAAACATGAAGGCTCTTGCAACAAGAGTTGAGGGCGTTGAAGTTCTTGCACTTCCTTCTACATACTCTCACGGCAGTGAGGAAGCGATTGTCTTCCACACAACAAAGAAGGTATTGCCCCAGGGCAAGCTTCCCATTGATATCGGTTGTGTAGTTTGCAACGTAACAACTCTTGCAGAGATCGGTAAATACCTTCAGACAGGTATACCCCTCGTTGAGAGATACGTTACCGTTGACGGTAGCTGTGTAAAGGAACCCCAGTGCGTTATCGCACCCATCGGTGTTTCTCTTGAAGAGCTCTTCGCTTTTGTTGGCGAATTTGAGTGCGAACCCGAAAGAGTAGTAGTTGGCGGCCCTATGATGGGTATTACAGTTCCTTCTCTTGCTACTCCCGTTCTTAAAACAACTAACGCAGCTCTCGCACTTTCTCCCGCGGAAACAAAGTTCCCCAAGGAAAGTCCCTGTATCCGTTGCGGAAGATGCACAAATAACTGTCCTCTCGGTATTGCACCCGCAGCAATTGAAAAGGCGTATGCAAAGAGAGACGTTGAGGAGCTTACAGCTCTTCAGGTAAATGCTTGTATGGAATGTGGCAGCTGCAGCTATCTTTGCCCTGCACACCGTCCTCTCGTTCAGACGAACAAGCTTGCTAAAATGCTCGTAAAGGAGGCAAATAACTAATGGAAAAAATGTTGCACCTTTCAGTTTCACCTCACACACATTGCGGAAGAACAACATCCGGCATCATGCTTGACGTGCTTATCGCACTTCTTCCCGCAACCATCGCAGGTATCGTAATCTTCGGCCTCGAGGCACTCCTCGTTGTTGCGGTTTGCGTTGCTGCTTGTGTGGGATTTGAATATTTGTTCAACCTTATTGCTAAAAAAGAGCAGACAATCGGTGATTACAGCGCAGCTGTAACAGGCCTTCTTCTTGGTCTTAACCTTCCCGCTACCACTCCCATTTGGCAGTGCGTAATCGGTGCGCTCTTTGCAATTGTAGTAGTTAAGTGCCTTTTCGGCGGTCTTGGCTACAATTTCGTTAACCCCGCTATCACAGCGAGAGTGCTTATGCTCATCTCTTTTGCCAGCGTAGCAGCTCCCGCTTTCCCCGTAGACGTAAAGGCAGGATCCACTCCTCTTGTTGACCTTGCAAACGGTAAGAACGTTGAGCTTCTTGATCTCTTGCTTGGAAAGCACGGCGGAGCTATTGGCGAGACATGCTCTATTGCGCTTATTCTCGGCTTCCTCTATCTCCTTTTCCGTGATGTTATCTCCTGGGAGATCCCCGTTTCCTTTATTGGAAGCGTATTCGTATTCTCCCTTCTTATGGAAGGCGACGCTGAAAAGGCTCTCGCACTCACACTTTCCGGCGGACTTCTCCTCGGTGCTATCTTCATGGCAACCGACTACGTAACTAGCCCCACAACACCCGCAGGTAAGCTTATCTTCGGTCTTGGATGTGGTCTTCTTACATTCCTTATCAGATATTTCGGCTCTTATCCCGAGGGCGTATCCTTCGCGATTCTCATTATGAACCTCGTTGTGCCCTATATCGATAAGCTCACAAAGCATAAGGTATACGGAGGTAAGAAGGCATGATGAAGCATATTAAAAGTATTCTTACACTCTTCGTAATTTGTGCAGTAGTATCCGTAGCACTTGCAACAGTAAACGGTATCACTGCTCCCATCATTCTCGACAGACAAAATCAGGCTGCTGCCGGCGCACTTCTTGAGGTAATGCCCGACGGTGGCACATTCGAGAAGGTTGATCTTTCTGAGTACGAGCTTCCCGCATCCGTTAAGGAAGCACATAAGGCTTCTAACGGTGGATTTGTAATCCAGATCGAATGGGCGGGCTTCAATCCCGGAAACATTACTATGGTTGGTGTTAGTGCTGACGGTAAGGTAACTGGTACTAAGACTATTACAGTTAAGGACTCCGGCGGTAACGGTAAGGACAGCGCTGCTGAAATTCCTGCTATGGATGCAAACGGATATTACGTAGGCTCTGATATTAATACTATCGACGGTGTTGATACAATCGGTGGCGTTACAGTATCCACAAAAGCATACCGCGCAGCAGTTAAGGACGCACTTGCAGCTGCTACAATTCTCGGCGGTGGCTCTTACGTTTCTCCCGAGCAACTCCTTCTCAATAACCTTAATGCCGCACTCGGTACAGAGGGCGTTGAATTTGACAAGCACTTCTTTGCTGAGGTTCTTGAAGGCGTAGATACAGTCTATGTTGCGAAGAACAGCGCAGGATATGTAGTTGTGATTGGTGAAAACTTCATTGGTGTTGCTAACGGTGCTGTAGTTGGCGGCGTTGACGGAGAAACAAACGCAATCGCAGTTTCTGCAGAAGATAAGGCAACTGCTGAAACATCAGTAGCAACAATCAAGGCAACAACGTATACGGATATCGACCTTACTCAGTACGAGGGCATTTCCGCTAATATCACTTCTGTAAAGGTTACTAACGGTGGCGTTTACGTAATTGAGATCGACGGTGAAGGATACGGTATTAATGGCTCATACGGTTCCAAGGAACACATTCAAATCAAGGTTTCTATTTCCGCAGACGGTAAGATGCTTTCGTGCGAGACTGTTTATCAAAATGAGACTCAGGGCTTTGGTGACGCTTGCTCCAAGGCAGAATTCTACGAGCAGTTTAACGGTAAGACACTAAGCGATTATACTGATACAAGAACTGAAATTGAACCCAGTGAAAGAAAGGACTATGTTTCTGATATAGATGCTATTGCGGGATCCACTGTAACATCTGCTGGTTATAAATTGGCTATTATGAATGCATTTAATGCAGTTAAAATTCTTGAAGGAGGTGCAAACTAATGAGCAAGAATAATAATCTCTCTATAGTGACAAAGGGTATCCTTAAAGAAAACCCAGTATTTGTGCTCCTTCTTGGAACATGTCCCACACTTGCCGTAACAAATAACGTTTTCGGTGCATTTGGTATGGGTATCGCGGCAATGATAGTTCTTATTTGTTCAAATATGCTCATTTCCGCTCTTCGTAAGATTATTCCCGACGGTGTAAGAATTCCTTCTTACATTGTAATTATCGCGGGATTTGTAACAATCGTTCAGATGCTCGTTCAGGCATTCTTGCCCGAGCTTAACGATTTGCTTGGCGTATATCTTCCTCTTATCGTTGTTAACTGTATCATTCTTGGTAGAGCCGAGATGTTTGCAGGTAAGAACACAGTAGGAAAGAGCGCACTTGACGGTATTGGTATGGGTATCGGCTTTACACTTGCACTCGTATCCATGGCAATCGTTCGTGAGGTTCTTGGTGCGGCAAGCTTTGCAGGAATTGCAATTCCTTTCCTTGAACCCTACAAGATTAGCTTTCTTGTAAAGGCACCCGGTGGACTTTTGGTTTACGGTGTGCTCATCGCTCTCGTTTATATTATCACAAACGGTAAGGCACCTAAGAAGAGATCCTTCTCTTGTGAGGGTTGTCCTTCTCGTGCAACCTGTAACCCTTCCGCATGTGGCGGAGAAAAGGAGGAAGCGTAAATGGAAGTTTTGAAGAGTTTACTTGTAATTTTACTTTCATCCGTACTTGTTAATAACTACGTACTTAGCCGTTTCCTTGGTATTTGTCCCTTCCTTGGTGTTTCCAAGAAGCTCGACCAGGCGTCCGGTATGGGTGTGGCTGTTACAGCGGTTATGCTTATCGCAACCGCGGCTACATGGCCCATTCAAAAATTCATTCTCGATCCTCTTGGACTTGGCTATATGCAGACAATCGTGTTCATCGTGATTATTGCATCCCTTGTTCAGATGCTTGAGATCCTTCTCAAAAAGTTTATTCCCGCACTTCACGCAGGTCTTGGCGTATATCTTCCTTTGATTACAACAAACTGTGCGGTGCTCGGTGTTGCCGTTAACAACATCAATGACGGCTACAATTTCCTTGAATCAATGATCAGCTCTCTCGGTTGTGGTCTCGGTTTCCTTCTTGCGATGGTTCTTTTCGCAGGTGTTCGCTCCAGAATTGACGAAACAAAGGTTCCAAAGCCCTTCCGCGGTGTTGCTATCACACTTATTGCGGCTTCCTTCCTCTCCCTTGCTTTCATGGGATTTGCAGGAATCGTTGATAAGCTTTTCGCGTAATAGGAGGTTGAAGATATTATGGATATTATGGCTATATTGACAGCTTTCCTTGTAGTAGCGGGCGTTGGTCTCGTGCTTGGCGTATTGCTTGCGCTTTTCACACATTTCTTTGGTATCGAAGACGATCCCAAGTTTAAGGCGGTTAGAGGCGCGCTCCCCGGCGCAAACTGCGGTGCTTGTGGCTTTAAGGGCTGCGACGACTACGCAAACGCAGTAGCGGAGGGAAGAGCAGCTCCCAACCTTTGTATCCCCGGTGGTGCTGACACTGTTGCGGCACTTTCCGAAATTCTTGGAGTTGAAGCTGAAGCAGCAGCTCCCAAGGTAGCATTCGTTCACTGTAACGGTGTTTGCGGTGCAACATCTCCCAAGGCTATTTATGACGGCATTCAGTCCTGCAAGGCCGAGGGTATGGTGTTTGGCGGTGCAGGTTCTTGTACATACAGCTGTATCGGTTGCGGTGACTGCGTAAGCGTATGTCCTGCTGACGCGATTTGCTTGAAGGACGGAATCGCACACGTTGACCCCAGAGCTTGTATCGGATGTGCAGCTTGTACTAAGACTTGTCCTCGTCACGTTATTTCTATGGTTCCCAGAGATGCGGTTGTTGCAAACTTCTGCTCCAATAAGGAAAAGGGCGCGGATGCTCGTAAGAACTGTAAGAATGCTTGTATCGGATGCAAGAAATGTGAAAAGACTTGTCCTAATGGCGCAATCACAGTTGTAGATAATAATGCAATCGTAGATTACGAAAAATGTACAGGTTGTGGCGCTTGTGCAGCAGCTTGTCCTACAGGATGTCTTAAAGCAGTTAATTTTCAGTAAATAAATAACACATAAGGGGCGGAGCAATCCGCCCCGAAAGTGAAATATAATAAAAGCCCTTAATCAGTTTTGCAAATAGCACTTGGATTTTGTGCTGTATAATTTGCAAAGCCGATTAAAAGCTTTTCGAGAGATCTTATCAAAGGAGGTGCCGTGATGGCTGAAAATAAGAAAAAAATCAAAAACGACATAATTTTTATTGCCGCTGTGGTACTTATCCTTGGAATTATAGTGGGTGCAACGGTTCTTTTCAGAGAAGAGGGCGCAACGGTGGTGGTTTCGATAAACGGAAAGCATTACGGAACATATTCGCTTTTTGAAAATCAAACCGTTGAGATAAGATCGGGCAAAAATAACGAGAGTTATAATGTTTTGGTTATTGAAAACGGTACGGCTTACGTCAGTGATGCGAACTGCCCCGGAGTTTTGGCACATCTCAAGTGTACAAACCAAGACCCCATTCATTACAGCGGGCAGAGCATTATTTGTCAGGAGCATATGGTGGTAATTGAAATAAAGGGCGGGGAAGATAGCTCCGGCCCCGACATAATATCATAAGGAGAATGCCGTGAAAGATAATAGAAAAAGAATAAAGCGCATAACCATGCTCGCGCTTTGCACTTCGTTGGCATTGCTTCTTTCCTATGTGGAAATGCTTGCTCCGCCGATTTTTACGGGTGTTCCCGGAATAAAAATGGGCCTACCCAACATTGCCATAGTCTTTATACTTTATAGAATTGGGGCAAAAGAGGCGGCAGCGGTTTCGTTTATCCGTATTGCGATAACCAGCATGCTTTTTGGAAGTCCGTTAATGTTTGTATATAGTTTTGCAGGCGCGCTTCTTAGCCTTGCGGTTATGATATTGCTCAAAAAACTCGACACTCTTTCCACTGTTGGAGTAAGTGTCGCAGGCGCATTGATGCATAACGTTGGTCAAATTTTAGTTGCAATGTGGTTGATGAAAACCTCACAAATTGCATATTATATGATGGTTCTTGCGATTACGGGCACGATTTCCGGCGTGTTTATCGGACTTGCCGGCGGCTATGTAATCAAGAGATTTGAGCGCATAGAAATATGAGTTTTTTACTGTAATTATATAAAAAT
>CANBDB010000051.1 GCA_947367285.1 uncultured Clostridia bacterium
AATTAATTATTTCCATACCTTTTTGAAAATAAATACCGCTTTTTTGTTGAAAAATATTAATTATCGCAAATATCCTTTCACAAATGAAATTTTCGTTGACAAAACGGCTTTTTGCGTATATAATGGGAAGGTAATGGGGAATGCTTTTTTGTTCCCAAATAATATTAAGGACGGTAAAAAATGGGCTTTATTAATGATAATTTTATGCTCAAGAGCGAAGTTGCCAAGAAGCTTTACGCTACAGTAAAGGATCTTCCTATTATTGACTACCACTGCCATCTTTCACCCAAGATGATAGCAGAGGACTACAAATTTAGAAATGCATACGATCTCTTCCTTGGCGGCGACCACTATAAGTGGCGACAAATGAGAACTAACGGAATTGACGAGGAATATATCACAGGAAATGCTGACGAATATGAAAAATTCAAGGCATTTGCAAGAACTGTACCGTATCTTATCGGCAACCCCCTCTACCACTGGACACATCTTGAACTCAAGAGATATTTTGATATTGATGAAACTCTCAATGAAGAAAGCTGCGAGAAAATTTGGAATAGAATTAACGAGTGCCTTGCTAAGGACGAATACAGCGCAAAGAATCTTATAAGAAGATCAAATGTTGCCATTGTTTGTACAACTGACGATCCCCTTGATACACTTGAATATCACGAGCAGCTCAAGAATTTCGAAACAAAGGTGCTTCCCACATTCCGTCCCGATAAGCTTGTTGACATCAATAAAGATACATTTATTCCTTACATTGAGCAGACAGGTGTAAAGACATATGCAGAGCTTGTAGAGTGGACAAAGGGAAGAATTCAGTACTTCCACGATCACGGCTGCCGTCTTTCCGACCACGCACTTGAATACGTGCCTTACGGTGAGGGTGATGCTGAAGCCGCTTTCAATAAGAGAATGGCGGGCGAGACTCTCACAAGTGAAGAAATTGACTCCTTTAAGACTGCAATGATGACCGTATGTGCCGGGGAATACACACGTCTTGATTGGGCTATGCAGGTTCACATTGGCGCACTTCGTAACAACAATAGAAAAATGTTTGAAAAGCTCGGCGCGGACATTGGCTTTGACTCCATCAATGACCTTTGTATTGCCGAAAAGCTTTCCGCATTTATGAACTCACTTGAGTACCGTGACTCTCTCCCCAAGACAATTCTTTACACACTCAACCCCAAGGATAACTACGTTCTCGGCACAATGCTCGGCAACTTCCAAAGAGGCCCCGTTGCAGGTAGAATTCAGTTTGGCTCGGGCTGGTGGTTCAACGATCAGAGAGACGGTATGGAGGGTCAGATGCAGGCTCTTTCCAACCTTGGTATGATAGCAAGATTTGTTGGTATGCTTACCGATAGCCGTTCCTTCGTTTCCTACACAAGACACGAGTATTTCAGAAGAATACTTTGCAACCTTATTGGTAAATGGGTTGACGAGGGTGAGTATCCCGAGGATATGGAAAGACTTACCGAGATCGTTCAGGGAATCAGCTATTATAACGCATTGAGATACTTTAATTTTTAATTGAATATAGCGGCGGTGCAGGGCACCGCCGTTTTTTCATCAATGTATACAATTTTTGAAGCATATATTTGTACAAAGCGAGAAGCGATTTTAATTGACATATTTATCCAAGACTGGTATAATTACTCTGTATAATCTATAATTATGCAAATTTGCTATTTCATGGAGGTTAAAAATGAAAGGCGTATTAATTGGACTCACCATATTTTTGGGAGTTGTATTAGTGTCCCTTGTAGGATTTTTGATTTGGGGACATATTTATGGTGAAAATTATGTTTATGATGCACCCGAGCATATTGAATTGACACCCAACTCACACGGTACTATAACAGCACACGGAAAAGGTCTTTACGACGCAGAAGGTAACCGCTTTGACATTAAGGGAATTAACTACGGCAACCTTTTTATCGCTGAAGGCTGGATGACAGTAAACTCCGTTGGAGCATTAATGGAAAATGAAAATACATATGCTTCCAATGCTCTTAACAACGAGAAGAATGTTGTTACCGAGTATGAGGAGATTTTCCAGGAGGAAATGGACGCAATCCTTGCAGGAAGATTTACAGACGAAGAGATCGAAGCTCTTAATAACGCATACTTTAATTCTTGCTGCACAAAAGAGGACTTCAAGTTTATAAGCGAGATGGGTATCAACACTATTCGTGTTCCCATGTACTACCGCAACTTCCTCACAACACACGATAGATATCATCTTACAGATGAAGAGCTTTGCGCTATGAATTTTGAGGATATCGAGCTTGATTTTGATAAGCTTGACACCTTCCTCAGCTACGCTAAGGAATGTGACCTTAAGGTTATTATTGATATGCACGGTGTAATGGGCGGTCAAAGCGGCTTTGAGCACTGCGGCACACGCGATATTGATTTCTGGGATAATGAAGATTATCAGGAATTTATGTGCAACCTTTGGGCTGCAATCGCTGAGCATTATTACGATAGCGATTATTCCTCAACAATCCTTGCATACGACCTTGCTAACGAACCCACTAACAGAAATGAGATCGGCACAGGTCCTAAGCAGTGGGCAGTAATGAACAAGATGTACGAGGCAATTCGTGAGGTTGATACCGAGCACGTTATCTCCATTGAGGGCGTTTGGTTCCCCGTATCACTTCCCAGTCCTGAGAAGTACGGTTGGGAAAACGTTCTTTATCAGTTCCACTACTACAACTGGCCTTGGCAGGGAACTTCCAACGAGCTTTACTACGCATTCACTTTCGGACTTTCTTCACTTGTAGATTATGACGTACCCAAGCTCGTAGGTGAATTTACGTTCTTTGACGATCAGGGAGCGTGGGAAAAGTATCTTGATGCATACGATCAGCACGGTTGGGGCTGGACTATTTGGAGCTATAAGACAGTTTGTCCCGGTTGGTGGGATAGCTCTTGGGGACTCGTAGTTCAAAAGCTTCAGCTTGTGAACGAGGATGGAGTGCTTACTGACGGAGACACATCAAATGATAAGCTTAAGCTTGATTTGAGAAGTGCAAGCTACGACGACATTATGTACGCGTGGTCACATCAGGGCTTGATTGGTGATAACCTCAAGGAGACAGGTTATACTTATATTGATGGCTACAACGATGACGGCAGCCCCAGATACGGAGCTCTTTATAGAGCACTTTCAAATTATTTTGAAAAATAAAATGAAGAAGGTCTAATATGATAAACGTTAATGAAATTATGGAACAGTTGACTCTTGAAGAGAAGGTTTGCCTTCTCTCGGGTCATAAGTCCTGGCATACAAATAAGGTTACAAGAGTGGGACTTCCGTCAATATTTTTGACAGACGGTCCTCACGGTCTTCGTAAAAAGAAGGAAGGGGATAAGATAGCCGGTCTCGGACAGACCGAGCTTTCCACCTGCTTCCCGGCGGCTTGTACCACGGGCACGTCTTGGAATAAGGAGCTTCTCTATAAAATGGGAACTGCTATGGGCGAGGAGTGCCGTTACTACAACGTAAACCTCATCCTTGGCCCCGCGGTAAACATTAAGAGAAATCCTCTTTGCGGAAGAAACTTTGAGTATTTCTCCGAGGATCCGCTCATTGCGGGTCAGCTTGGTGCAAAGCTCACTCGCGGTATCGAGGATATGGGCGTTGGTACGAGCGTTAAGCACTTTGCTTGTAATAATAACGAGGCTAACCGTTACTTTGGTGACTCCATTGTTGACGAGCGTGCATATCGCGAGATATATCTCAAGGCATTTGAGCCCATTATTAAAGAAGGTAAGCCTCAAACTGTAATGTGTGCTTATAACAAGGTAAACGGCAAATATGCGTCCGAAAATCCCGAGCTTCTCAACGGAGTTCTTCGTGATGATTGGGGATTTGAAGGACTTGTAATGAGTGACTGGGGCGCAGTAAATGATAGAGTTGAAGGCCTTAAAGCAGGTCTTGACCTTGAAATGCCCGGTGATATTGCTCATAACCGCCAAGTGATCCTTGATGCAGTTAAGGATGGCTCGCTTGACGTTGAGGTTGTTGATACAGCTGTTCGCCGTGTACTTAATATGATTTACAATACCACACTCGTGGAGGGCACAATTCCCGCAAAATTTGACGAGCACGCAGATCTTGCCCGTCAGCTCAGTACGGACGGTGCGGTTCTTCTTAAGAATAAGGACAATCTTCTTCCTCTCAATGACGATACAAAGTACCTTGTAATCGGTGAAATGTTTGAAAAAATGCGTTATCAGGGCGCGGGCTCATCCTTGCTTCGCCCCTATAAGCTTACAACACCTAAGCAATCTTTCGATAAGCATAAGGTGAACTACATTTACGAGCAGGGTTATATCCTTGATTCCTTTGAGGATGATGCAGCGCTTGCTCAAAGAGCCGCATTGAAGGCTGAAAGAGCGGATACAATTTTGTTCTTCGGAGGACTTTCCGAGTACGCTGAGAGTGAGGGCTTTGATAGAAAGACACTTTCGCTTCCTCAAAATCAGATCAATCTTTTGAAGAGACTTGCAAAGTTAAATAAGAAGATCGTTTTCGTAATGTTTGGCGGAAGTCCCGTCGAGCTTCCTTTCGAAAGCAGTGTTGATTCTATTCTCAATATGTATCTCCCCGGTGAAGAGGGTGGTGAAGCTGCATATGAGCTTTTGTTTGGTAAGGCTAATCCTTCCGGCAGGCTTTGCGAAACGTGGCCTCTTGCTTATGATAATGTTCCTTATGGCGACGAGTTCACAAAGACAACTAACGACCGCTATAAAGAGAGCATTTTCGTAGGATATAGATACTATTCAACATTCGGTATTCCTGTTAGATACCCCTTCGGTTACGGTCTTTCCTACACTGATTTCGCATATTCTAAAATGAGTGTTGAGAAGGAAGAGAACACATACAAGGTATACGTTGACGTAAAGAACATAGGTAATATGGACGGTTCAGCGGTAGTTGAGCTCTTCGTTCAAGCACCCAAGACTGAGGTTGTTAAGCCCATCCGTGAGCTTCGCGGTTTTGAAAAGGTTTACCTCAAGGCAGGCGAAAAGAAGACCGTTTGTGTGGAAATCCCCGTTGATAATTTGAAATACTATATTGGCGGCGAGTGGGTACTTGAAAACGGACAGTATGAATTCCAAGTTTGTGCTGACGTTAATACAGTTCTCCTTTCAACCGTAGTAAATATTGATTTTGGAGCAGAAGTAAAGGAAAATCCTCTTTATGCCGAGCTCTATGATATCAATAATTATAGATTCCTCAATATTCCCGACTTCAAATTTGACAATCTCATTGGTAGAGAAGTACCCGCACCCGAGGTTAAGAGACCTTATGACCTTAATACCCCCATTCGTGAGTTCGACACCTTCTGGGGCAAGTTCCTCTTTAAGGCTATTACAGGCGCATTTGAGCTTATCTACAGCTGGGAACTCAACGGCAAGAACACTCCCGATAAGGAAACAAAGGTTAAAAACGCATACTTCGGTTGGCGCATAATGTACACAATGAGCTTGCGCTCAATGTCCTATGCGAGTGAGGGTATGCTCACACATAAGATGGCACTTGGTCTTGTTGACATAGCAAATAACCATCCTCTCCGCGGACTTGGTAAGTTTATTCTTGCCGAGGAGTGCGTAGAGCTTCCCAAATAATCAAAAATCCCCGCAATTTTGCGGGGATTTTATTGTTTTCTATTGAAATGTGTTAAAAAATGTGTTATTATATATTGACAAAAGAATAAACACAGTTCATTTAGTCGGATGCTCTGCCGGACGGAGCTATTCGGGGATGAGGAAATCGCGGTGCGAATCCGCAGCAACAGCCATTACCGTATCTTATCTTTTGTGAGATAACAAGTCGGAATGCTCATCGTTCTGTGACACGTAAAAGGACTTTCGGGCAAATAGGAAAGCTGGTGTAAAAACGGGTACGGCAGGGTGCTCTTTGTTTCGCGCGCTTTTCTTGGGAGAGGGCGCTTTTATTTTATCCTTTTGAAAAAGAAAGGAATTTATACAAAATGAAAAAAACAGTTATCACAAAATTATCCTTAATTCTTCTCATCTTTATGATGCTGACACTTGCTTCCTGCATGGAAAAAGATCCTTGGAGCGATGCAATTTACACAAGTGATACGGAGATGGGAGAGGGCTCAAAAACAGTGAGTGTTGAGGTTGTTGTTGGGGAAAACAAGATCACGTTTATTCTCCACACAGATGCCGACACACTTGGCGAAGCTTTGATTGAAAACAAGCTTATTGAAGGCGAGGATAGCCAGTACGGCATCTATATCAAAAAGGTAAACGGAATACTCGCCGACTATGACAAAAACGGAGCTTATTGGGGCTTTTATGACCACAACGGAGAATATTTGATGAGTGGCGTTGATACCACTCCCATCACCGATGGCGATCATTTCAAATTAGTATATGAAAAGTAAAAACTTACCCATAAAAGAAATATGCCTTTTTGGCATACTTTCAGCGCTGATGTTCGTGTCAAAAATCGTTATGGAAGCGCTGCCAAACATACACCTGCTCGGTATGTTGACCATTACCTATACGATAGTGTTTCGCAAGAAAGCACTGATACCCATATACGTCTACGTACTACTGAACGGACTCTTTGCAGGCTTTAACGCGTGGTGGGTGCCGTATCTATACATTTGGACGGTGCTTTGGGGAGTAACTATGCTTTTGCCCAAGAATATGCCTGGGGCGGTTGCCTCAGTGGTTTATCCAATTGTTTGTGCGATCCACGGACTATTCTTCGGAGTGCTTTATGCTCCTGTACAAGCATTAATGTTCGGATTTACCTTTGAACAAACTCTCGCGTGGATAGCCGCGGGCTTTACTTTTGATATAATTCATATGATAGGGAACTTTGCAGTGGGACTTCTCATATATCCTGCAAGCGAAGCACTGAAAAGACTAACAAAGGACATATAAATAAGACCTGCGGAATTCCGCAGGTCTTTTGTTTATTCTTGATTTTCAGCCAACTTTTTTACAAATTCGGTTATTTCGTTACCAACAGTTATTAGCTCGTCCGAAAACTCCTTGGTAGTCATTCGAGAGATACCCGAATGTACCGCAGCAAATTGAACGAGTCGGTCGCCCGTAACAACTCGGATTTTGTAATTAGGTCCAAGCTCGTGCATCATTTTTTCAATGAATGCGTCGGCAGTTTGATTTTCTTTCGTAAACACAACTCGGTAGCCGTCGCGCTCAAAATCAGAGCCCGTGCCCTCAGGGACAAGGTATGCATCAAATACGAGAGTGAGCTTTTCTTTGGTGTAGCCAACATAGTTCGCAAGAATATCCATAAGTGTTTCACGCGCTTTCTCAAGAGAATAATCGGCTATGTCCTTTAAGGTGTCCCAAGCATAGATGAGGTTGTATCCGTCAACTATCACCATGCTTTCTTGCTTTATAAGTACCTTCTTGTTGGTCTTAACCTTGCCTGCGGATATCACTTTGGGCTCGCTGTACTTTTTACGGCGAATTGGGCCAAATTCGCGGAGCATCAATGCTTCAAGCTCATCATCTGAAAGGGAATACTTTCTTGCAAGCACCGTTGCCTTGGGAATAACTGATTGCACACAATCATTATTTGAAATATCAAGCTGAATGTGCTTTTTAGCGTCTACATCCCTCCAATTGACGACGTATCCTGCACCACCCTCGCAGAAAACGGAGTGAGGCGGATTGCGAAGATCACCCTCGGGGTCATAACCAAACTTTTCAATAATCTCGCCTTCGTTGTGGCACTCATCGTAGCCATCACTCACGCAGGTGAGCTTGCCCTCGCCACGAGTGTAAGAAATAACCTCAGCAACGTAGTCATGTAGTGTTGCAACGGGTGCTCGACCGCAAATAACGGTAAAGGTTTCGGTATTTTCTTCAATAGCGAACTCGGCATAACGCATTTGAAGGTCATTCATAGCTCTGCCAACCATTGAGGTAGGTATTTGGAGGCGAAATTTATAATATGGCTCAAGCAAAGTGCAACCGCCCTTCATAAGTCCGTGACGAACCGCACGAAGAGTTGCCTGACGGAAATCCCCGCCCTCGGTGTGTTTGAGATGCGCTTTGCCGGCTACAACGGTTATCTTTGTATCAGTGAGTATTGAACCCGTAAGTGTGCCTCGATGGCTCTTTTCATAGAGATGGGACAAAATTAATCTTTGCCAGTTAGTAGCAAGCATATTTTCGGGAATTTGGGTATCAAATATAAGTCCCGTGCCTTTTGGCTGAGGTTCAAGCAGGAGCTGTACCTCGGCATAGTGACGTAGTGGCTCGAAATGTCCAACCCCCAACGCTTTTGATTTGATTTTTTCTTTGTAGAGTATTTTACCGATATCAAAAGAACACTCGATTTCAAATCTATCAAGAACCAAACGTTTGATTAGATCTATTTGAATTTCCCCCATCAAACGCGCTTCTATTTGGCGAAGCTCCTCGTTCCAATAGAGATGAAGGGAAGGCTCTTCCTCCTCAAGCTCCTTGAGCTTGGGAAAATATAAATTTGGATCGCATCCGTGAGGAAGAATAATTCTATATGACAAAACGGGCTCAAGTAGGGGTGCGCTCGAGTCGCTCTCCGCACCGAGCCCCTGACCTGCATAGGTAGCACTGAGTCCAATAGCGGCACATATTTCTCCCGCACAAGACGAGTCAATTTGTTCAAATTTATCACCCGAATAAATTCGCAGCTGACTGATTTTTTCGGAAATTCTTTTGCCGTCAGTTGTAAGATAGGATACTTCATCTCTAGCGGAGAGAGTTCCACTCGTAATTTTCATATAAGTAAGTCGGGTGTTGCCGCTACGCGCTATTTTGTAAACCTTCGCGCCGAAACTTTTTCCTTCATAAACAGGGGATAAGGTGTATTTGTCGAGGATTTTTAGAAGGAACTCGACACCTTGTAGCTTTAGTGCCGATCCAAAGGTGATGGGGAAGAGCTTTCTCTCACTGATAAGAGTAGCGATGTCATTATCATCAATTTCCTCGCCCATTAAGTGAGATTCAAGAAAATCTTCATTAAGAAGAGCTAATTTTTCGTCAAGCTCCGCCTTGCTTTGAGTGTCAAAAAATCCTACGCACTCGTCGGCGAGAATTGATGCTATTTCCGCCTCTTGCTCATCCTTGGTCTTTATGGCAATATCGCTTTTGTTTACAAAAATGAACGTAGGAACACCGTAAAATTCAAGAAGATTCCAAAGAGTTCTAGTGTGATTTTGAACTCCGTCAGCGCCACTTATTACAAGTATCGCGTAGTCAAGAAGGGAGAGAACTCTCTCCGCCTCAGCAGAAAAATCCACATGCCCGGGAGTGTCAAGGAGAATAAAATCGCACGCATCCGTTGAAAAACGAGCTTGCTTTGAAAAAATAGTGATTCCTCGCTCGCGCTCTACCGAGTTCGTATCAAGATAAGTGTTTTTATGGTCAACTCGTCCGAGAGTTCTTATCTTACCCGAAGTGTACAGTAATGCTTCGGATAAAGTAGTTTTGCCTGCGTCAACGTGCGCAAGTATTCCTATCACTAATCTTTTCATAATAATCTCCATATTCTCCTTGTTCGCCGCCCTGTGTCGACACAAACAGTTTATCCGTCCTTTTATTCCTGTCTCTTATACACATCTGACGCTGCCGACGACTTAATAGG
>CANBDB010000052.1 GCA_947367285.1 uncultured Clostridia bacterium
GAATAAGCGTATTTATCCGCTTGGCATACATTTTGTATGCCTTATCGTCTTGTCTTTTTAGTATGATGGGACAACTTACAGGCGCTTATAAAAACATTTTTATATTAATTTTTGGAGGAATCAAAAATGGCAAAAAAGTATTGTTACCTCTTTACAGAAGGTAATGCAAGCATGCGTGAGATCCTCGGCGGTAAGGGTGCAAACCTCGCTGAAATGACCAACATTGGTCTTCCCGTTCCCCAGGGCTTCACAATTTCCACAGAGGCATGTACTCAGTACTATGAGGATGGCCGTCAGATCAACCCCGACATTCAGGCTGAGATCTATGACTACATCGTAAAGATGGAAGGCGTTACAGGCAAGAAGTTCGGTGATCTTGAAAATCCCCTTCTTGTTTCCGTTCGTTCCGGTGCTCGTGCATCTATGCCCGGTATGATGGATACAATCCTTAACCTCGGTCTTAACGAAGAGGTTGTTGAAGTTATGGCTAAGAAGTCCGGTAATGCTCGTTGGGCATACGACTGCTATAGAAGATTTATTCAGATGTACTCCGACGTAGTTATGGAAGTTGGTAAGAAGTACTTTGAAGAGCTCATCGATAAGATGAAGGAAGAAAAGGGCGTTAAGCTTGACGTTGAGCTCACAGCTGACGACCTTAAGGAGCTTGCAAATCAGTTCAAGGCTGAATACAAGGCTAAGATCGGTGCAGACTTTCCCTCTGATCCTAAGGAACAGCTTATGGGCGCAGTTAAGGCTGTATTCCGTTCTTGGGACAACCCCCGTGCAAACGTTTACCGTCGTGACAACGACATTCCCTACTCTTGGGGTACAGCTGTAAACGTACAGGCAATGGCATTCGGTAACATGGGTGAAGATTGCGGTACAGGTGTTGCATTTACTCGTGACCCTGCTACAGGTGAAAAGAAGCTCATGGGTGAGTTCCTTACAAACGCACAGGGTGAGGACGTAGTTGCTGGTGTTCGTACACCCATGCCCATCGCTGAAATGGCTAACAAGTTCCCCGCTGCATTCGAGGAGTTCAAGAAGGTTTGCGAAATCCTTGAGAACCACTATCACGATATGCAGGATATGGAATTTACAGTAGAAAATGAAAAGCTTTACATGCTTCAGACTCGTAACGGTAAGAGAACAGCTCAGGCTGCTCTTCAGATCGCCGTTGACCTTGTTGCTGAAGGCCACAAGACAAAGGAAGAAGCAGTTCTTATGATCGACCCCAGAAACCTTGACACACTTCTTCACCCTCAGTTCGACGCTAAGGCTCTTAAGTCTGCAACACCTATGGGTAGAGGTCTTGGTGCATCTCCCGGTGCAGCTTGCGGTCAGGTAGTATTCTCTGCTGAGGATGCTGAGGCTTGGAACAACGCAGGCAAGAAGGTAGTTCTTGTTCGTCTTGAAACATCTCCTGAAGACATCACAGGTATGAAGGCAGCTCAGGGTATCCTCACAGTTCGTGGAGGTATGACATCTCACGCAGCAGTTGTTGCTCGTGGCATGGGTAAGTGCTGCGTATCCGGTTGTGGTGATATCAACATGGACGAAGAAAACAAGAAGTTCACACTCGCTGGTAAGACATACGTTGAAGGCGACTACATCTCCATCGACGGTTCTACAGGCGCTATCTACGACGGTATTATTCCTACTGTTGACGCAGAAATTTCCGGTAACTTCGGCACAATCATGGGTTGGGCTGACGAGTTCCGTACACTTAAGGTAAGAACAAATGCTGATACTCCTACAGACGCTAGAAAGGCTCGTGAGCTTGGCGCTGAAGGTATCGGTCTTTGCCGTACAGAGCACATGTTCTTCGAGGCAGACAGAATTGCTGCTTTCCGTGAGATGATTTGCTCTAACACTGCTGAAGAGAGAGAAGTTGCTCTTGCAAAGATTCTTCCCTACCAGCAGGCTGACTTCGAGCAGCTCTACGTAGCTCTTGAAGGCAACCCCGTTTGCATTAGATTCCTTGACCCCCCGCTCCATGAGTTCGTACCCACAACTGAAGAAGATATCGCTCTTCTTGCAAAGGCTCAGGGAAAGACTGTAGAAGAGATCAAGGCTATCATTTCTTCTCTCCACGAGTTCAACCCCATGATGGGTCACCGTGGATGCCGTCTTGCAGTAACATATCCTGAAATTGCAAAGATGCAGACAGCTGCTGTTATCCGCGCAGCTATCAACGTTCAGAAGAATCATCCTGAATGGACAGTACGTCCCGAGATCATGATTCCCCTTGTAGGCGACGTTAAGGAACTTAAGTACGTTAAGAGCGTAGTAGTTGATACAGCAAATGCTGAAATCGCTGCTGCAGGCGTTACACTTGACTACGAGGTAGGTACAATGATCGAGATCCCCAGAGCTTGTCTCACAGCTGATGAGATCGCTAAGAATGCTGACTTCTTCTGCTTCGGTACTAACGACCTTACACAGATGACATACGGTTTCTCTCGTGACGACGCAGGTAAGTTCCTTGGCGCATACTACGACGCTAAGATCTTCGAGAACGATCCCTTCGCTAAGCTCGACCAGATAGGTGTTGGTAAGCTTATGAATATGGCAGTTACACTTGGTAGACCCGCTAACGAGCACCTCCACGTAGGTATTTGTGGCGAGCACGGTGGTGACCCCACATCCGTTGAATTCTGCCATAACATCGGTCTTGACTACGTATCTTGCTCACCCTTCCGTGTGCCGATCGCACGTCTTGCTGCTGCTCAGGCTGCTATTAAAAGCAAATAATTAATTTGTTAAAATAAAAATTGACCTCGCAGGTAACTGCGAGGTCTTTTTTGTTCATATAAACAATATCCAAATTAGCTTTGAAATAATGTGTACTCCACCGTGAGCGAGCATTGCATAATGTATTCCGTATTTTCTGTAAAGGCGACCAAACATCAATCCAAATCCACCGTTAAGTAGGAAACATCTAAATATAATCATAGGTGTAATCGGGGATATTGACATAATAGTAGCAGGAAGATGCCATGCTGCAAAAAGAAGAGCTGCTATAACATTTGCTATCATAAGAATTCTATCATTCATCTCGTCCTTTTTAGCAATTTTTTGGATTATAAATGCAATTAAAGACATAAAGAATAAACGCAACATAATTTCTTCAATCACGGCTCCATATGTCACGGATGCAATGATATATTCAAAAGTTGGCTTTATCGCATAGCTGTCTTTTATTACTTCTGAGAAGTTTCCAAAAATAACTACATCAAGTAAAATAAATGCAGCACCGCCAACAAGGGTTACAAAAATTAGTTCTATATTTCCCTTTTTATTGAATGTTACATTGCGCCAAACTCCGATCTTCTTTGCAAGAATTTTTCCTATAATTCCCAAAATTATAGCATAGCTAAGGGATTGTAGAGTTGTTATTACTATAAGCACATCAACGCTTCCCACCTGTGCTATAACTTCATCAAGCATCTCTTGAGTAAGAATTTGAACTGAATACAGTGCAGTAAAATATCCACCAACAAGCCCAAAGATTGCGAGAAAAATCAAAAACTTAAGGTTATCCTTTATCAATTCCCTCATTATCCTTATTCCTTTCATCACGGTAAACGAAATATGCATAAATCATTATAAGAATTAATGAAATTGACAGCACCGCCATCATAAGAATCGATGCAGCAGCGTCCTTTAAGAACATAGCTCCGATAATTGTAATGCATCCCGCGATTATCATCACGTAGCTTGCAAACTTGTTTGATTTGCTCCAGGTTGTGTCATTATATAGTGTCCAAGGGAATCTAAAACCTATGGTACTGTTTCTGCGTGTTTTAGGCATATAGTTGCCCATAACTATAAATACAATGCCCATTATGATAGAAACGGCTTGAATGACATCAAATTCAGGCAAGTTCATATCGGGGTACAACTGTGAATATGAAGTATACAATGTGATAATATTCATTACAAAGAACAAAACTGACATTATCCAAACAGTGATATTAATTACCTTAACGTTGGACAGTATCTCGGCTTTTTCTTTGTCGTCGGTGGTCTCTAAAGCTTTGTCGGTATAAAGTTTTGTGAAAAACTTAAACATAAGCATACATACAACTGCCATCGCGGGCAAAATTAGTATCTCGTATTTGGAACCCCACCTATCGACTACACCGTTTATGTCAAAGTGAACAGGTATCGTATCGGGAAATACAAAAAGCATAATGACCGATGAAATTAAAGTTAGTGCTATTAAGATCCATTTGATAATCTTCATTTTTCATTACCTCCAAACTGTTTGATCCACAAGATCAATTCTTCGAATACGGATGTATTGATCTCATAATAAATGAAATTCTTGTGTTTATATTCCATCACAAGGTCTGCTCCCTTGAGCTGCTTTAAGTGATATGAAAGTGCCGCCGGGGTGATATTGAGCGCTTCCGCTATTTCACCGGCACTCATCCTGCCACTCTTGAGCATTACGAGTATCTCTCTTCTCTGCTCATCAGCAAGGACTTTAAATAAATTATATTCGCCCATATTCCCTCCTATTTCAAATATTATTTAAATAGATTATAGCACATGTTTAGGGGTTTGTCAATATCTATTTCAAAATAATTTTAAATTGTAAGTGAACATTCAACTATTTGTGCAATATGACCAAGTATTTTTTGTTGACAACTCAACTTTATAGTGATAAAATATATATGTTTACAATAGTAGACAAATTATTATAAAGGAGACAATACTATGTCCGCTAAAAAATTATCAGTTGCGACCAAATTAAAATACGGCGTTGGCGACTTTGGTTTGGCCGTTGTAACAGCTATGTTACAGTTTTCCATGCTTTACTACTATACAAACGTTGTAGGTGTAAATGCTGCTCTTGCAGGTACTGCAATGCTTGTTGGTAAAATTACATGGGACCTTATTAATGACGTACTTTTCGGTTATCTTGAAGATAAAACAAAATCAAGATGGGGCAAGCGTCGTCCTTATCTTATTTTCGGCGCAGTTCCTTTTGCTATTTCCTTCTGGTTGGTATTCTCCATTCCGCAGGGACTTGGGGATGTTGCTTATTTCTTTATCATAATTGGTTCATTTGTTCTTTTCGATACCTTCCATACACTCACCGCAACCGCGTATTCTGCTATGACTGCTGAAATTACCGGTGACTATGATGAGAGAACCTCCCTTACAACATACCGTATGGTATTTAGTATCATTGGTTATCTTTGCGGCGCAGGTGTTACATCAA
The DNA here is from genome assembly GCA_947367285.1 of uncultured Clostridia bacterium. Taxonomy (GTDB): domain Bacteria; phylum Bacillota; class Clostridia; order Oscillospirales; family CAG-272; genus RGIG4608. The sequence goes on from CANBDB010000052.1 coordinate 5,234, forward strand.
TGCTTGCAGGTATTATTAAAGATTCCTTCGGCCTTACCGAGCATCAGGGCTGGAGTATTGTAAGCCTTATTTACGGTATTCTTGGTGCTATTTCTCTTCTCATTCCCGGTTTGTTCCTCAAATACACTCCCGCGGTTGAAGATAAACCTCCTCAGATGCCTCCTCTCAAATCTTTCCTCTCCACGTTTAAGAATAAGCCCTTTATAAGCTATCTTATCGTAACAATGATTATGAGCGTAAGCTTTACTATGGTTACGGCTATGCTCCAGTATTATATTGACTTCCAGCTTGATATGAATCCATCATCATTGCTCATTATGCTCTCGATGCTTGGCGTTCTTGCTATATTCCTTATTCCTTGCGGTATCATTTCTAACAAGATTGGTAAGGCAAAAACATATGCTCTTGGACTTACAATTGCATCCGCTGCCTTGATTGTTGTATTCTTTATTCCTCAGGGTCCTAACAACTGGATATTCCTTCTTGCTGCTATTGCAGGTATGGGATTCTCTGCTCAGTGGGTATGTCCTCACTCAATGATTCCCGACGTTATTGAATATGACGAGCTTTTGACAGGTGAGCGCCGTGAAGGTGTTTACTACGGCATGCAGGCGACTGCAACCAAGGTTACCGGTGCTCTTGCAACTGCTATGTGTGGTTGGGGACTTGAGATAGGCAAATATATCGAGCCTACCTTGGATCGACCTGCAAGTGAGATCACTCAGCCTGATTCAGCTCTTCTTTCAATCAGAGTTATGTTCGCATTAATTCCCGCCATCTTCCTTCTTATTTGTGTTCCTCTTCTCTTGAAGTATCCTATCACAAGAGAGTCACACGCTGAGGTAATTCGTCAGCTTGAAGAAAGAAGAAAACAGGAAAAGGAAGCAAAGGAATAATGAAAATAGCAATTATTGGTGCAGGTCTTGGCGGGCTTACATTTGGTGCTCTTGCCGCTAAGAATGGGCACGAAGTACATATATACGAAAAAAACAGTGCTCCGGGTGGTGTTGTAGCACTATTGGAACACGAAGGATACAGATTTGAGCAAGGTCCTCTTCTCATAGGCGACATGCTCGAAGAAGAGCCGATATATGAGTTCTTGAAAGATCTTGGAATTACTCTTCCCACAGTTCGTGCTGATAGAGATATCATTATGTCCGACTATGATATGGTAACGCCCAAGGAATATAGCGGACCATATTGGCGCCGCGAAAGACTAAAAGAACTCTTCCCTGAAGAAAAGGACAATATTGATAGATACTATAAGTTCTATGATGATGTTATGCATCTCAGATATCTTTCTACTCTTCCACAAACTGCAATAAACAAGATAAAACTTGCCCTAGCATTTATGAAGATCAAGAAATATGTTAATATGAATGCGGATGAGCTCACAAAGCATTTCTTTAAGAGCGAAAAGATTAGAACTCTTTATACCGGAATTTTAGCTGATTTTTGCGCTGATCCTTCTGAGGCGCAGGGCCTTGCGGTAGTATTTACTAACTTTGAAACCGCTTTTGACAAGAGAATTCCTCTTTATAAGAACGGTAAGAAATACTATCCCGGATATTGCTATATTGAGGGTGGTTGCCAAAAGATTCCCGAATCCTTGGCTGACTACATAACTTCCCACGGTGGCAAAATCACCTACAACACTATTGTTGATAAGGTTATAGTTGAGGATAAGGTTGTTAAAGGAATTAGACTTGAAAATGGCGACGTAATCGAAGCTGATATGGTAGTAGGTTGCGGTGGTGGTAGAGATTTCTTCTTCAATACTGTAGGCGCGGAACATCTTGATGAAAATTACCTTAATATTCTAAACACATTCAGACCTATGGAAGCAGTATTTATGCTTCACCTTGGCGTTGATATTGATCCTATGCAGTATATGCGCTCTTCCCTTTCTTACTGTTACGGAATGTATGATCTCCATGAAGCAACAGTTAAGCTTAGAACGGGTGTTTACCACGAGGGTTATGACGGTTATCTTCTCTTTGTTCCATCACACCATGCTCCTGAATTTGCTCCCGAAGGCAAGCATTGCTTGACCATCTACACGGTAGCTCCCGATACACTCAAGGATGGCGATTGGGAAAGCAGGAAGGAAGAATATGCTAAAACTCTTATCTCACTTGCCGAAAAGCAAATCCCCGAGCTTTCAAAGCATATAACTACCATGAAGATTATGACAGCGGTGGATTATCGTGAATATACTCATATGAGCAAGTGCTCATTTGGTGGAGTTGTTCCTATTTGGAATCAACAGAATCCTACGCATATCACTCCTGTTAAGAACCTTATATTTGTAGGTCAGCAAAGCGAAAATGCCGGTGGACTTGGCAATGTAATTATGGGTGCTAAATCGGCTTACGAAAAAGCATTTACTAAATAAAAAATAAACCCTGTGGTCAAAACCACAGGGTTATTTTTAGGATTAAATTATTTGTTTGTAAGCTTAGCGATCTCTTCAGCGAAGTTCTCTTCCTTCTTCTGAATGCCCTCGCCCTTTTCGAAACGGCAGTAACCAGTTACTGTGATGTTACCACCAAATTCCTTAGCGGACTGTTCAACGTACTTGCAAACCTTAATAGAGTCTTCCTTAACGTAAGCCTGTTCAAGCAAGCAGTTGTTATCGTAGAACTTACCGATACGTCCGAGAACCATCTTCTCAATGATCTGAGCGGGCTTCTTGGAGTTAACGGGGTCGTTAGCGATCTGAGCCATAAGGATTGCCTTTTCCTCTTCGATTACGGAAGCGGGAACGGATTCCTTGTTAAGGTATGCAACGGGATATGCACCAACCTGAAGAGCAATGTTCTTAGCGAACTCAGCGAAACCGGGGTGGTTAACTGCTGCGTCATCAGCATCGAAGGATACGATTACGCCGATAGAACCAAGACCGTGAATATATGTGCTTGTTGTGCCCTCTACGATTACGAAACGACGGATGTCAAGCTTCTCACCGATCATAGCGATCTTTTCAACGAGAGAATCCTTAACGAGTGTTTCTGTGCCGTCAAACTTTGTGTTAAGAAGAGCTTCAAGATCAGCGGGCTTGTTAGCGATAATAGTTCTAAGGAGACCCTTAACGAATTCCTTGAATGTATCGTTCTTAGCAACGAAGTCAGTTTCGGAGTTAACCTCAACCATAGCTGTAACGTTACCAACTGTCATGATATCAACGATACCCTCAGCTGCGATTCTGCTTTCCTTCTTTGCTGCAGTAGCAAGGCCCTTCTCACGAAGGAGCTTAACTGCCTTCTCGATGTCGCCTTCTGCTTCAACGAGTGCCTTCTTGCAGTCCATCATACCAAGTCCGGTCTTTGCACGCAAAGCCGCAACGTCTTTTGCTGTAATTGTAGCCATTATTTTATCCTCACTTATTTTTAGAATTATTCTGCAGCTTCTACTGCTGTTTCAGTTGTTTCTTCAACTGTCTGCTCGCCCTGTCTTCCTTCGATAACTGCATCAGCAATTACAGAGGAGATAAGCTTAATAGCGCGGATAGCGTCGTCGTTACCGGGAATTACGTAATCAGCATCGTCAGGATCACAGTTTGTGTCAACGATAGCAACTACCGGAATACCGAGCTTCTTTGCTTCAAGAACTGCATTTCTTTCCTTCTTGGGGTCAACGATGAAAATAGCGGAAGGAAGTGTATCCATATTCTTGATACCACCGTAGCTCTTTTCAAGGTCGAAGATCTCTTTCTGCTTCATAGCAACTTCCTTCTTAGGAAGGAGATCGAATGTGCCGTCTTCCTGCATCTTTGTAAGAGCATTGAGACGAGCGATGGATTTCTTAATTGTCTTGTGGTTTGTGAGCATACCACCGGGCCAACGAACGTTTACGTAGTACATACCGCAACGTGTAGCTTCTTCTTTGATAGCATCAGTTGCCTGCTTCTTTGTACCAACGAAAAGAATGTTTCCGCCTTCAGCTGCGATATCACGTACAAACATGTAAGCTTCTTCAAACTTCTTAACAGTTTTCTGAAGGTCGATGATGTAGATACCGTTTCTTTCTGTGAAGATGTACTCACTCATCTTGGGGTTCCATCTTCTTGTGTGATGTCCAAAATGGACGCCAGCTTCGAGAAGCTGCTTAATTGAAATAATTGACATGTTTCATGTCCTCCTTCGGTTTTTTCCACCACAGCAAAGCCAACAATCGCAATCGCATATATGCGACACCGGCATTGTTTCGTGCTCCTGTGTGTGTATTTTTGTATTTGTATTGCGCTTTACGCACAATTACAAGAGATTATAACATATATAATATTTTTATTCAAGGTCAATTGGAAAAGTTTACAAATTGTTAACAATTATCAATCGAATTCAAAGAGCGTTTTCTTCTTTTTCTTGCAAAATGAGTTTAGTTCGTGAGATGTAAAATTGACGAGTATAGTATCTTCTCCTATACAT
>CANBDB010000053.1 GCA_947367285.1 uncultured Clostridia bacterium
GCGTGTACCACTGACCGAGGATTTCAAGTCGGAGTAATTTAATGCACCAATTTTTCCATCCTTAATTATAAGAAATTTATCAGGCAAAAATATTAAGGTTTCCTTATTACATTTGAAGCATAACGCTTCTTCGTTTGATTTGAAAGGAAATGGTAACTTTTTCGTTGCAGTACAATCAACACGCTTAATCACATTGCTCGCACCACTTGTATACTTACTATCTGCAACCTTACTTGATTGCACGATACTCCACATTTTTTTGCTTTGAGCTATTTTATAAAGTGGTTTCATACGTTCATCTATTATGGATCGTTGATAATCATCAATTGTATAGTCAATATCAACGGTACCGTTTTGATGTACATAAACTTTCAAAGCAATGCAGGCAATTGTTACAAGGAAAAATAACGGATTTACACAACTAAGTATAAGAGAGGCTATTATTCCTATTGTTGACCACTGATTGTATTTGTATGATTCGTTTGCCATAGCAATCATTTCTTCCAATCCTTCAGAAACTACTTCATTTACATTTTCATTTCCAATTTGCACTGTGTCATAATAGTTATTATCACAATCGTTTTGTTGAGGAACGGATGGTGATTTATAATTAGAGTTACCATTGCCACTGGTATGACTGCGACTTTTACCGCCTGTTTCTTTTACGTATGAAATACCTGTACCCGGAATGGATGCAGTACGACGAGTACCGCCGTTTGCTTTTTTAGTAACACGATATCCTTTCGTACCAAAACTATAGCCAACGCCAGATTTACTCAAATTAACCTTAAATCCGCCACCTAAATTGATGCTTTTTCTAAATCTTAATCCCATAACACTTTCTCTTTCTTCGTATAATCCCGCCGGAAAATTACGCAAATATTAAACTATATTATGTAAATTTTGTCAAGTATTAGGGAATTTTTGAGGCATTTGAGCCACAAAACTAGCAAATTCAGCTTTCATACGCTCTTGTTTTAGAGCTTTTTCCCTTGCCTTCATTTCCCTATACTCTGACTCGGTTATAGGAAAAGGCGCGATAGGATATGTGTTTAACTTGAGCAACGTCGAAATCAACAAAAAAACAAGCAGGACCAAAGTCCTGCTTGCTTATATTTTTAGTTAAATTATACTCCTGAATAAGCGGAGAAGCCGCCGTCAACGGGAATTACGATACCTGTTACAAAGCCGGATTCGTCGGGATTTGTAAGGAATCTAAGTGTACCAAGAAGCTCTTCGGATTCGCCAAAACGTCTCATGGGAGTTGCATTGAGAATCTTATTTGTTCTAGGTGTAGGAGTGCCATCCTCGTTGAAGAGGAGCGCTCTATTTTGGTTTGTTACAAAGAAACCGGGAGCAATACCGTTAACTCTGATACCAGCACTTGCAAAGTGAACTGCAAGCCACTGTGTGAAGTTGGAGATACCGGACTTAGCTGCGCTATATGCGGGAATCTTTGTAAGAGGACGGTACGCGTTCATAGAAGAAATATTCAAAATTGAGCAGCCCTCCTGACCGAGCATGTCCTTAACGAATACCTGTGTGGGAAGAAGTGTTCCCATGATATTAAGATTGAATACGAAATCAAAGCCGGACTTATCAAGATTGAAGAATGTCTTGATGTCGTCTCTATCCTCGTCGCCTACCTCGTAGTATTCCTTATCAGTTGTTGCTCTGGGGCTATTGCCGCCTGCACCGTTGATGAGGATTGTGCACTTACCAAGATCATTGAGAATCGCTTCGTGAGCAGCTTCGATGCTTTCCTTTTCAAGGCAGTTTACCTTGTATGCCTTAGCGCAACCGCCGTTAGCATTGATTCTATCAGCTACTACGCCTGCAGCTACGTCGTTGAGGTCGAGAAGAGCTACCTTATAGCCCTGTTTAGCCATTTCTTCAGCGAAGGATGAGCAAAGGATGCCGCCTGCGCCTGTAATAACACAAACTTTATTCATAATTATTCTCCTAAATTAGTTTTTAGCATCTTTTTCGATAGCTTCCCAAAGGCCAAGAAGGTATGTTGCGCCAAGAGCTCTATCATAGAGACCGTAGCCGTATCTACCCTTTTCGCCCCAGATCATTCTACCGTGGTCGGGACGCATATAGCCATCAAAGCCGTTATCGTGGAGAGCTTTCATAATACCGTAAATGTCAAGAGAACCGCAATCAGTGGGATGAGCAACCTCATGGAACTGACGAGGACCTGTGTGCTTAACGTTACGGATATGAGCAAAGTGAATTCTCTTTGCAAACTTAGCGCTCATCTTTACAAGATCATTGCTCTCGGATGCGCCAAGAGAACCTGTGCAGAATGTAAGACCGTTTTCGGGAAGGTCTACAATCTTAAGGAATCTTTCAAGATTTTCTTCGCAAGTGATGATTCTGGGAAGTCCGAAAATGCCCCACGGCGGGTCATCAGGGTGAATTGCCATGTTGATACCGACCTCATGAGCCACAGGAATTACCTTTGTAAGGAATGCCTCGAGGTTCTTCCAAAGCTGTTCTTCATCAATAGATTCGTACTGCTTAAGAAGATCACGAAGACCGTCAAGAGTATAGCTTTCGTCCCAACCGGGCAAGGAAAGTCCGCCGTCAAGGGGGTTCATAGCAAGAACAGTCTGCTCGTCATAAGCCAAGCTATTAGAACCGTCTTCAGCCTGGTGTTCAAGCTCACTTCTAAGCCAGTCAAATACGGGCATAAAGTTGTAGCATACGCATTTTACACCTGCCTTAGCAAGACGTCTAAGGTTTTCACAGTAATTGTCAATAAGCTGAGGAGCCTTTTCATTACCGAGCTTAATGTCCTCGGGAACGGGTACACTCTCAACTACCTCAAATTTGAGTCCGTGAGCTTCAGCACTTGCTTTAATTGCGTTAATGCTTTCTTCGCTCCAAACTCCGCCTGCAGGTACGTCATATACAGCAGACACGATTGAGTACATGTTGGGGATCTGAGAAATTTGTTCAAGGGTTACGGGATCATTGGGGCCGTAATGCCTGAATGTCATTTTCATAGAATTAACCTCCTGTTATTAATAATATAGCATAAATACATAAAGTACATACAAATGTAGTATAACACATAACTTTATCTTTTGCAAGATTTTTTCAACATTTTTAAAAAATGCCAACGAAATTCGTTGGCATTTTAATTAATCCAATTCTTTTTTACCCGTGTACAGTTCGTAGTATCTTCCCTGCATTTCGAGAAGCTCGTCATGAGTTCCCCTCTCAACGATCTCACCATGTTCAAGTACCATAATGGCATTTGAATTTCTTACAGTTGATAATCTATGAGCTATTACAAAGGTTGTGCGGTTTTTCATAAGTCTATCCATGCCGTGCTCGATATGACGTTCAGTTCTAGTATCTACAGAACTTGTAGCCTCATCAAGTACAAGTATGGGCGCTTTTGAAAGAGCTGCTCTAGCTATGTTAAGAAGCTGTCTTTGACCTTGAGAAAGGTTGGCTCCGTCACCTTCGATAACCGTATTATAGCCATCGGAAAGTCGCATAATAAAGCTATGTGCACTGGCAGTTTTTGCCGCCTCAATTACTTCTTCGTCGGTAGCATCCAAACGTCCGTAACGGATGTTCTCCATAATAGTTCCCGTGAACAAATGGGTGTCCTGAAGAACCATAGCGATATTTTTTCTAAGTTCGGAAAGCTTATAGTCCTTAATATCTACACCGTCAATTGTTATCTTACCAGATTCAATATCATAGAAGCGGTTTAACAAGTTTGTAACAGTTGTTTTACCAGCGCCCGTTGAACCTACAAAGGCGATCTTTTGACCGGGGTGTGCATAAAGAGATATGTTTTTAAGTACAGTTTTGTCGGGAGTATAGCCAAAGCTAACGTTTTCAAGCACTACGTCGCCGCGCATACCCTCGGCGGAACGTGCATTTTCTCCGCCCTCATTCTCGGGTGTTCTATCCATAAGAGCAAACACTCTTTCAGCACCTGCTAAAGCTGAGAAAATTGTACTCATTTGCTGAGAAATCATATTGATGGGCATTGAAAACTGTCTTGAATAGTTTACAAATACGGAAAGTCCACCAACGTCAAATCCCGTAAGTACGCAAAGCACACCACCAATACCCGCGGTCAAAGCATAACTTACCTGGCTCGTATTACCAAGAATGGGGCCCATAATACCGCCGAAAAATTGAGCCTTAAACTGTTTATCACGCATATCGGCATTAAGTGTATTGAACTCTTCTTCGCATATATGTTCATGATTGAACACCTTAATTACTTTTTGACCTGAAACGGATTCTTCAATATAACCATTGATTGCTCCAAGCGCTGCTTGTTGTCCAACATAATATTTTGAAGATCTCATTGCTATTTGTCCTGCCAAGAACATAAAAAGCGGAATAAATACCAATGTAATAAGTGTCAACCAAATGTTGGTATAAATCATCATTGAGAGTGTACCAATGAGTGTTATAGTTCCGGAAATCAAATTGACAACAGTATTGTGGAGCATCATGTCGATATTGTCAATATCGTTTGTAAAGCTACTCATAATAGTTCCGTTACTATCGCTATCAAACTCTCTTACAGGAAGCTTTTGAACCTTTTTGAAAAGGTCATTTCTGAGATTTTCAATTGCATTCATTGATACCGAGAGCATTAGCCTTGCCTGCAAATAGTTTGCAATTATACCGCAAAGATACACTACTGCTATAACAGTAAGAATTAGTGCAAGGTATTCAAGAGGATTATCAAACACTATTCCGAAGAATGTAAGTTCACTGTTTCCAACCAATGCATTGATTACAGGTCTGAGAATGTATCCGCCCGTAAGTGATGATAATGTGTTGAACAGCATACACACTAACACGAGCATAAGTCTAAACTTATATTTTGAAAGATAAGAAAGTAATCTTGCAATTGTTTGCTTAGTATTCTTAGGTTTTCCCTTTGCTCTGACTCCAGGTCCTCCGGGACCTCTTCTCGGTCCGGGACCAGGTCCTCGCATCATACCGCCCATCTTACCCTTGGAGGATTTGCCACCGTATTGCTTTTGAAGTTCTTCCAAAGTTCTTGCAGCCATTATTTATTATCCTCCTTCTTATCCATTTGTGAGTAGTAGATTTCTTGATATTCTACATTGTTTTCAAGAAGATATTCATGAGTACCGACACCAGTAATTCTACCTTCGTCAAGTACGATAATCTCATCCGCATCCTTTACTGAATTGATACGCTGAGCAATAATAATCTTTGTAGAATCCTTCAAGCTATTCTTGAATGCTTCACGAATTCTTGCCTCAGTCGCCATATCAACCGCACTAGTAGAGTCATCAAGAATAAGTATTTTAGGCTTTTTGAGAAGCGCGCGTGCTATACAAAGTCTTTGCTTTTGACCACCTGAAACATTGGTTCCGCCTTGGCCAAGATCCATATTATATCCATCAGTAAAGCTTGTGATAAATCCGTCAGCCTGTGCATAATCGGCAGCTTCACGAATCTCTTCCATAGTTGCTTCACTATTACCCCAACGAAGATTGTCAATAATACTTCCCGAGAAAAGTATATTCTTTTGAAGCACCATGCCTACACCTTCGCGTAGATTATAAAGTGAATAGTCCTTTACATTGACGCCGTCAACGAGAACTTCACCCTCATCAACGTCGTAAAGTCTCGATATCATTGAAACGAGAGTAGTTTTTCCACAACCGGTTGAGCCGATAATACCTACAGTATCTCCGGCATTAATCTTAATATTAATGTTATCAAGAACCTTGCCTTCGCTATCCTTGTAATAACGGAACGAAACGTTGCGGAACTCGATATCACCACGTTCAACTGTAATCTCAGATGCACTCTGAGAGTCAATTATATCTATCTTTTCGTTCATAACTTCTGCAATTCTTTTTGCGGAAGCCATAGAACGTGAGAACATCATAAAGAGGAACGTAACCATCATAAGAGATGACAAAATTTGTGTAATATATGTTACGAAAGAAGCAAAATCTCCCGTATTCATTTCACCTGCGAGAAGCTGTTGTCCGCCAAACCAATATACTGCAATAGAAGTAGCATTCATAATAAATGTCATAATGGGAGACATAAGTATCATATTTCTCATTGCCTTGCCGGCAGTATTTTTAAGGTCGGAGTTGGCATTATTGAATTTGTTTTCTTCAAAATCTTCTCTTACAAAGGATTTTACTACTCTCACGTTGGTGAGATTTTCTTGAACCGTCGCATTGAGAGCATCAATCTTAGTCTGCATTTTTCCAAACATAGGAAATCCTCGTACGATTATGCATCCAATGGATATGAGCATAACCGGAACGGATACTGCAAGCACCACGGAAAGTGATGGATTAAGACTCGTTGCCATAATAAGCGCACCTATCATCATACCGGGCGCGCGGAAGAACATACGTAGCATCATATTTACAAAGTTTTGAAGCTGAGTAATGTCGTTTGTAAGACGTGTTACAAGCGATGCGGAACTAAAGTTATCAATATTTGAAAATGAAAAGCTCTGAATTTTTTTATAGAGATCCGCACGAAGATCCGCAGCAAAATTTACTGATGCTTTACCTCCAAAGTACGCGCCGCCGACACCGCCAAGCATCATAAGGATCGCAGTCATTATCATTCCCGCAGCAATGGCCACAATGAAGTACGCATCATCTCTGATTCGATCATGAAGCCACAAGATTATACCCGGTACATTTTCCGTCTTTCCGTCAATTCCAAGATCGATTATATATGCCAAAAATCTCGGCATAAGAACTTCGCCTATAACCTCAATAATCATACAAAGAGGGCCCAAAATAAAGTAAGGCAAATAGGGTTTTATATATTTCCACCAGTTAATTGTTTTATTTTTTCTCATAACTTCTCCTTGCACATATTTCTTCATGACCGTCGCAAAGCTTTGATATCATTTTATCTAGCAAATCATTAAGCTGTTTAATATCTTCGTTAGAAAAATCCTCAAATGTTTTACTGTCCATTTCCTTGAACATAATATGGGATTTTCGCACGATTTCTCTGCCCTTGTCAGTAATGACTATCTTATTGCACCTACCGTCATTTTCAGTATTTTGCCTTTCTACATACCCTTCTGATTCAAGCACCTTGAGCGATCGGGCAACTGCGGCTTGGGTTATTCCAAATTTTTCAGCAATTTGCTTTTGAGTAGCAACTTCGCCCTCTTTTGAAATATACATAAGCAAATGATGCTGACTATGATGTATTCCCATTTGAGAAATGTTATTTTCAAAAGCATTTCTATGTAGGCGTCCAATATGTATCATCTTAAACATAGTTGATTTATATTGTTCAAATTTTGTATCTTCCATTACGTCCTCCGAGTATTAATTAACACGTTAACTATATTAACATACAATACTCCAAAAGTCAATAGCTTAATTATAATTTACAAAAAAATAATGGCCCTTGCACGCTGTGCAAAAGCCATTGATTATTAAAGCAAATTGATTCCGTTTTTATGGCAAAAATCATGGTCATTTTCAGTCCAAAAAGATGCTTGAACCTCACCTATATGTGCTTTTTTCAAAAAGAACAAACACATTCTTGATTGACCGATACCTCCGCCAATTGTGTATGGCAAATTGCCCCCGAGAAGTTCCTTATGGAACGGTAATACTGCTCTTCCTTCACAATGAGCAAGGCGCAATTGTCTTCGCATTGCATCCTCATCAACACGAATGCCCATCGACGATAACTCAAGAGCGATGTCAAGAACGGGATAATAAACGAGAATATCTCCATTCAACGTCCAATCATCATAGTCAGGCGCACGGCCGTCGTGCTTATTACCCGAGCGGAGTGTTTCGCCGATTTGCATTAAAAATACTGCCTTTTTCTCTTTACAAATCTCGTATTCTCTTTCCTTGGGCGAAAGATTAGGATACATATCTTCTAACTCTTGCGAAGTTATGAATTCTATATTTTCAGGAAGTACTTGTTCTATAAATGGATATTCGGATGAAATATATTCTTCGGTATTTTTCAAAACCTTAAAGATAGAATTAACTGTACTTTTCAGTGTTTCTACAGTACGTTCACTTTTGCCTATAATGCGCTCCCAGTCCCATTGGTCTACAAATATTGAGTGAATATTATCAAGTTCCTCATCACGTCGAATTGCATTCATATCCGTGTACAATCCCTCGTGTTTATTAAAACCATAAGTTTTAAGCGCCATTCGCTTCCACTTTGCAAGAGAATGCACGATCTCAAGCTCTTCACCAGTGGCAAGATCAAAGGAAACAGGTCTCTCGTGGCCGTTGAGATTGTCATTTAATCCACTATCGGTACGCACAAATATAGGTGCGGAAACACGTGTAAGATTTAATTCTTCGGCAAGACGTCTTTCAAAATAGTCCTTAACTTTTTTTATCGCCACTTCAGTTTCTCTCAAAGATAGCAAGGATTTATAATCTTTTGGAATTGTAAAATTAAGCATAACAAACCTTCATTATTTAGCTTTAATTAATCTATTTAACTCATCGGACAATGCCACAAATTCAGCAACACCGAGTCTCTCTCCACGTATATCGGCAGAATGACCGCAGGATACTATTGCGGCTGTTATCTCATCCTTTGACAACTCTCCAAATGCGGCAGCAAGGGCATTGGGGAGTGTTTTTCTTCTCTGTTCAAATGCACCCTTTATCGTTCTAAAGAATACTTTCTCATCCTCCGGAGCATAGGGTTTATTCTTGTGCAACTTGATACGAACAACAGTTGAATTTACCTTTGGTGCAGGCATAAAGTTGCCAGCGCTGACAGTAAACAATTTTTCCGCCACACCATAATATGCAAGAACGGCTGTTATTGCTCCGTAATTGGATGATCCCGCTTTAGCACAAAGACGGTCGGCAACCTCAGATTGAATCATAATAGTAATATAATCAAACGGAAGTCCACACTCGAGGAGCTTCATCAAAATGGGGGTAGTTATGTAGTACGGAAGGTTCGCGCAAACCGACACTCTGCCCTTGTCGAAATACGGTTTAAGCAATGCGTCAAGATCCGCTTTCATCACGTCCTCATTGTAAACGGTAACGTTAGCAAATTCACCAAGCGTATACTTAAGAACGGGGATAAGACCGTGGTCAATTTCAAGCGCCACAACGTCTCTATATCTAAGTGCAAGCTCAGTAGTCAAGGGGCCGATACCCGGGCCAATCTCAAGAATGGAAGTGTCGGTAGAGTCGGCGCAATTATCCGCTATATCCTCGACAACAGTTCTATTTATAAGAAAGTTTTGCCCAAATTCTTTTCTGAATTTAATTTCAAACACATTCATAATGTGCTTTATAGTTTTTACATCGCAAAGGTTCATTGTATCCTCTTCTTTTTGAATTATTTTTATCCATCCACTTGACAAATCAAGCATTAAGTGATAGAATATGGAAGTCAAATATTTGCTAGTGTAGCACAGTCGGTAGTGCAGCTGATTCGTAATCAGCAGGTCGAAAGTTCGAGTCTTTTCACTAGCTCCAAACAAACCGTTATGTGAACAAAAGCATCCATAGCGGTTTTTTGTTTTCATACGCCTAATTATATACTACTTTTTGGAAAATTTCAAGGTCTTGAAGCTTTTTTTCGTAAATTTTAATATTTTTTAATAACGCAATACATTAATT
>CANBDB010000054.1 GCA_947367285.1 uncultured Clostridia bacterium
CCCCCCCCCCCCCCCCCCCTGCACTGCTCCGGCGCCCCCCGCGATCTACACCTATTAAGTCGTCGGCAGCGTCAGATGTGTATAAGAGACAGTAAATAGCCTTAGCAGAGTTTGTATAAACGATTTTAACTTCACCTGTAAGAGCAGAGCTACATTCAAATGTATATTCTGTAGCACTATTAGTTAAAGTTGTAGAATCGCCTACTTTTACATCACCAACGTATACTTCGAAGGAACCATTAATATCCTTAGCTCCGGATGTGTTGATAACGATTTTAGTTACATTTGTGAAAGATTCGGATACCAAAGTCATAGATGTAAGATGATCCTTAGCCTTACCAAATTGGAATCCTCTTGCAGTATTAGAATCAGTATCAAATCCAAAATATGCATCAGCACCGCTGGATGTTACAGTGGTAAGAGTCCAATTCTTTCCGCCAAGAGAAACTGTGCCGTCTGCTGTGAATACACCGGATACGAATGTATAGGAGTAACCATTAGCAGGAGTAGAAGGTGTTTCGCCACCTTCTTCAGGCTGCTCAGTGCCTTCGGGAAGCACGATCTCAACGAGTGTGCAGCCTTCAAGCTCATAAGTACCCTTGTAATTCTTAAGAGTAGTAGCTGTTACTGTGATAGTAGCACCAACAACGAATCTATTGTCCTTCAACTTGAAGCAATAAACAGGTTTGCTTTCAAATCCTTCAATTACGATTGTAGGATTATTATAGCTATCAAGTGCTGTAATTTCACCTGTAAGAGTGAAGGAACCAGCAAGTGTTTCACCATCAGAAAGAGCATAAAGAGCATTAAGGATTTCTTCTACAGTTGTAGGAGCGGAGGGTGTCTCACCGCCGCCTTCGCCAGGCTGTTCGGGTGTCTCACCGCCGCCCTCACCGGGCTGGTCGGGAGTCTCAGTGCTTCCAGTAACATTAAGAAGAACTGCATTTGTGATTTCAAATGTAACTTCACCGCTTTTGTTTACATAGTGGCAAAGCTTACCCTGAAGGTAAATAACATCGCCTTCCTTGATAGGTGTACCAAGGAA
This sequence comes from uncultured Clostridia bacterium, assembly GCA_947367285.1. GTDB lineage: Bacteria > Bacillota > Clostridia > Oscillospirales > CAG-272 > RGIG4608. The sequence continues at coordinate 1,046 of CANBDB010000054.1, forward strand.
ACCATCCTTTTCACCGTATCTGCCGCCTTCAGCGTCATAGATACCGTAAACTACGATGGAGTTAGTTCCGTCTGTAAGATAGAAGTTGCAGTAGTCAGAGTTGTAGATTTCACCAACTGTACCAACAAAGTAGAACTTGTCAGTAGATGTAGCACCAGCCTCAAGCTTGCCTGTTTCTGTTACTGCAAATTCCGTGTCTTTCCAGTCAATTGTGTTCTTGTCAATTTTAAGCGTAAATGTCTTTGTATCTGTAACTACATCATCGCCCTCTCCGTGTGTAAGAGTAGCAGTAAGTGTAAGTGTGACTACTTCTTCACCAAGAGTAACAGCAAGTTTACCGTCTTCAGTTATTGTAAAGTTTTCGTTGTCAACTGTCCAAGAAATAACAACGTCAGTAGCAGTTGTACCAGCGAGGGGAAGAGAAATCGTAGAATCCTCATAAACAATATCTACGGGAAGTTTAAGATTGCCCTTTTCAAGTTCAACCTTTTCAGCAGGTGTTCTTTCAGGAGCAACAAAGTTGTTGAATGCATCTGCAGAAACGGGTGTAAGATAGAATACACCGTTATATAATGTTACAAGTCCTGTAACATCAGCTGTGTTACCAAAGTTTGCTGCATGTGCTGCAATAAGGTCAAGAGTATCCTGCTTTGTGCAAGGATTGTTAGAAGAAGAAACTCTAAGGTAAACCTTGTGTTCACCAATTGTGAAGTAGTAGTAGCCGTTGTCACCAACTTCAGCAATTGTTACACCCTTGATTGTTACAAGGAAAGACTGAGCATAAACAAGTGCTTCATCCTTAAGTGATTCAGCAGCGAGAAGCTTACTTGTATAATCTACGGGAGCAACAGGGTTGAGTGTTTCATCAAGAACCTTAACAGAAACGTCGATAAGCTCATATGTACCGTTATAGAGATCTTTCTTACCGGTAATCTGAACCTTCATACCAACCTGAAGATTTGCAACTTGTTCATCCTTAAGGTTGTATGCATAATAACCGCCATCAGCATCCTGGAAGAATACGTTATTAGCGGACCAGCCTTCGCTCTTTCTTGTAATGCCGGTAATAATACCCTCGTGTGTGAGAAGCGTTCCATTTTCAGCTTCAACGTATTCCTTATAGGTGTTGATTGCCATTGCAGGAACCTTAAGGTTGAAAAGCACGTATGTTGTAGAACCGTCGGGAGCAGTGATGAGTGCTCTAAGTGTGTATGTGATGTCTGCTTCGCCAGTTTCAGGTCTTTCAGGAACGTGAACTGTAGCTGTGTTTTCAGCTGTATTTACATCGTTCTCGTCAACAGGAACATAGTCCTTAACCTGAACGTTAACGTTATCTGTATTCCATTCAATTGTATATGTGCCGTCCTTGAGAGGAAGAACCTTTGTCAAGTTGTAGTTATCAATTGTGTTGGGAACAGGATTGTCTTTTGTAGCTACGAGTGCAGGATAAAGCTCAACTACAGCGCCTTTAGCATTATCCAAGTCGTAGGAGGGTGCTTTGTCCCAGGGGAACTCACAAGCTGTGAGTGCCGCTACGGAAAGAATCAAGATGAGTACAAGACTTAAAATTCTTTTCATAATAACTCCTTTTTAAGTTAAAAATGTTTTATTTTACAACAACGTCATTAACATTGATCAATTTGATCTGGTAATTTCCGTTGTAGTAAGCTACGAGACCCTTTACGTCAATAGTTTTGCCTTCAAAGTAATCAGCAGTGATGAGATTACCGTCGGCATCACGGAGAACCTCAGTTCTAACGGTAATTTCATAACCATCAGCCTCGCAGGTAAGGGTCATAGCGCCCTTGCTACTGCTATCGGGGTTGTTGGTAGTATAAACGTCAGTAACCTTAAGACCCTTCATTTCGATTGCCGTATTGAGAGCGAGCTCTGCATAAGAGTATTCTGTAAGAACCTCTTCTCCCTCATCATTGGTAAGGTAAAGCTCTACCTTGCCAACGCAGAACTCTTCGGGAGTAGTTAATTGATAAACGATTTCGTGTCCTGTTTCGAGAACCTCAATGTATTTTGACTTATCAGTAGCAAATGCACTGTATTTCAAGTCAGAGATCTGATATGTGTCGCCGGCTTCATAATACTGAACAGTTCCGACGATCTTCATAAGGTTACCGAGGACGAGCTGGTCCATACCGTTGAAGTTGTAACCGTAATACGCACCGATAGCGTGGTACATACCGGTTTCTTCAGAGTAGGCCTGAAGATATATTGAGTTATTAAACTCTCTGGTAATGACTGCTTCAAATACAACCTTTTTGCCATTATATTTAGCAGGGTTGGCTGCAAGCTCCTTAAGGTCAACAACGATTGCATCGCCCAAGTAGAAATCGGGGTCAACTTCATCGGAATGAACATAGAGCTTATAAGCTCTTGCCTGCATAAATGCATCAAAGCAATATGTTCCGTAAACGTTATCAGTACCTTTGGACTTAGCAAGACCCAACTGGAGCAATTCAAGGTTGAGCAAGCTGTAATCTGACATTTCAGCGGTCTTATACCAAACCCAAACCATGTATCTTGAACCGGTTGAGTCAGGATTCCACTTATTAGTGTCACTTTCTACAATAATAGATGTAGCATTTGTAAGCTTTTCTTTTGTGTAAGCAGAAGCTTTCTTACCCCATTTTTCGATCTGACCCGTAGACTCGGGAGTATCTACGCCGAGATATCTCGCCTTGAGAATCTTAGAGCCGTCAACCGCTGTTTGGAGGTTAAAGTGCGTTGTATCTCCGTCTATATGCTGATGGAGAGTAACCTCTTGTTTAACTCTGTTTGAGTTGGGATTATATTTTACCTGAGAAACATAATCAACCCACTCGGGGAGCTGATTGCCCCCCGTAGTGGTTTTTCCGCCGCCAAAAATATCGCAAGCTGTAAAACAAGAAGCAAGAATACAGAGAAGAAGAACAACGCTAAATATTCTTATACTTGTTTTCATAGAATGAATAGTAAACCTTCTAAATTAGATAATTAGAGATTAAAGCTGGCTTTCGCACTCGTTGATAGCATTCTTAAATGCTTCGTCAATGAGCTTATCGATTGTGCCTGCATTCTTGTGTGTTGTGTAGTTTTCCATGCAGTACTTCATAAGAGCACCAACCTGGTCACGAGCTGTGGAGGAACCGTTGAATGCGGGAGAAGTGTAGTAGTACTTTTCCTGCTCCAAGCAAACCTTCATAGAAAGATAAGCGATATTGTCACCGCCGTTAGCGTTGTCGAGCTTTTCCTTGAAGGTGGAAATCTCAGTTACAGACTTAAGAACGGGAACGTAACCGGAAGCGTTTGCAAATTCAGCCTGAAGCTCAACGTCAGTTGTGAGGAATCTCATAAGAAGCCAAGCTGCGATGTTTTCCTGTGTATCGCCTGTGTCAAGCAATACGAGAGAGGGACCCTGAGAGATAACCTTGGGGTTCTTTGCGTCAACCTGAGGAATAGAAGTGATACCTACTTCGAAGGGATATGCGCCGTCTACCTTATCAGGTCTCTGGTGTGTAGCACCTGCAGAAGAACCGATGGACATATAGGACTTAGGAAGAGTAGGATCCTGGTTTACGAAAAGGCTGGATGTATAACCACCATTAAGCTCCTGAGTTGTCATAAGACCTTCGGAGTGCCATCTAGCGAATCTTTCAACGAAAGCTCTGTTTGTTTCATTGTCGAAGAGGTAGTGGTTACCTGTAGCGGATGTGTAACCGGATTTGTACTGTTCTGTCATAGTGATGAACCAGTTAGCTTCGGAGTCGTAACCGAGAGGAATGCAGTTGGGATCGATTGCCTTGATCTGGCGGCAAACCTCTTCCATTTCGTCCCAAGTTGTGGGAACCTTAAGGCCGTGCTCTGCAAAGAATGTCTTGTTGTAGTAAAGAACCTCAGTGGACTTAGAGAAGGGGAGTGTGTACATAAAGCCGTCACCAAACTGCTTACCTTCGTTGTAGAAGCCTTCGATGAAGTCAGCCTTTTGAGCATCTGTGAGACCGTACTCAGCATGGTCGATGAACTGGTCAAGAGTGATAACCTTACCGGATCTGTTGTACATAGCAACGTGGTCGGGGTAGCAGTAAGCAAGGTTAGGATGAGCACCTACTGTAAGCTCTGTCTTGATAGTGTCACGAACTGTGTCGTAGTCACCGGGCTGCTCGTGGATAACTGTGATGTTGGGATACATCTCCATAAATCTTTCGATAGCAGCGTCTGCTACGGGAGCAAGAGTTGTAGTACCCATTGTGCTGTAGAATGTGATTGTTACTTCTGCGTTAGGATCAAAAGTAGCATCGCCAAGCTGCCAGCCGGGTGCTGTCTTACCACATGCAACAAGTGCACTCAAGCTGAATACCATTGTAAGCACGAGGAGGAGAGAGAAAATTCTTTTCATTGGTTTTGTCCGTCCTTTCAAAAATTGAAAATATATTTATTATTGCCTATCGGCTAATAACCTATAAATTATTATCCCTTAATACCGCTTCTGGAAACACCCTTCATGATATACTTTCTAAAGAAGAGGAATACCATAAAGAGGGGAATGGAAACCATGGCAACTGCAGCCATCTGCAAGGGGTAGTTAACCATATCCACGGCGCCTGCTACAGAGTAGTCACCTTCACGGATACCGTTAGTAACAAGCAAATAATCCTTATCCTTGATAACGAGGTTGGGCCATACGTATGTGTTCCATGCGCCCATCATCTTAAGGATTGTGATGGAAATGATAGTTGGGAATGCCAAGGGTATCATTACTTTCCAAAGATACTTGAAGTCGCTGACACCGTCAACCTTAGCAGCGAGATAAAGCTCGTTGGGGATCTGTAAGAAATTCTGCTTTAACAAATAAATGTAGAATGTACTTACAAGGAAGGGTACAATAAGGATAGTGAAGCCCCATTTGCTTGTATCACCCCAACCAAAGTAGAAGGTTGTCTGATAGTTGGTAATAGTGAAAAGCTCACCGGGGATCATCATTGTAGCAAGAAGACCTGCAAAAAGCGCATCTCTGCCTTTAAATTCAAGTCTTGCAAAAGCAAATGCGGAAAGAATGGTGATAATCAGAGAAAGGAGTGTAGAAACAACACCAACATAAACGGTATTGCCAAAAACCCTCTCAAGATTTGCTCTTTCCAATGCCACAGCATAGTTTTCAAAATGAATTACTTGAGGCCAAAGAGTGGGTACGGCGAGATTATATTCCTGCCAGCTTTTAAGAGATGAAATAATCATCCAATAAAAGGGAAAAAGAACTATAAATGCCATCAAAATCAAGAATGCATAAACTGCGATATAACCAAGAACCTTCATAATTTTGGCGGTTTTATTGACCTGGTTCATATCCTTCTCCTTCATTACGTGAAGGGCAGTTTCGCGATTGGCGGTAACATTATTAATATTATTGCTCATTTTAGTTACCTCCATTAATAATATGTCGTCTTTTTACTGATCGCAAGGTTGATCATCGTGATAACGAAGATGATTGCAAACAGTATAAGAGCCGCGGCAGATGCTACACCGGTATTACTGTTAGTGATAGAGGTATAGATCAAACCAACCATAGTATTTAATTGACCTGTACGAGCCATTGCATCGTCAAATATACCTACTACGCTGGAATATTCCTTGAATCCACCAATGAAGCCTGTAATAACAACGTAGGTAATCATAGGAGAAAGAAGGGGAATTGTAATTCTAACGAAGGTACGAACCTTACCTGTACCGTCAATCTTAGCAGCATCGTAGTACTGCTTGTTTACACTCTGCAATGCACCGAGAAGAATAAGGATCTTGAACGGAAGAGCATTCCAAATGATGTAAATCATTACAACGATCAATTTAGTCTCATATGTGGAGCCTGCATTGATCCAGTTAATTGGATCACCGCCGAACATCATAATGATGTTGTTGATGATGCCGTATGTGGATATTACAGGGTTTTCAGCAGCTGTGGTACCAACGATATTGAACATTGCTGCGAAAACCATACCAATTGCAAGTGAGTTTGTTACGTAGGGAAGGAAATAAATCGTTTGCAAAAATCTCTGCAAGGGCTTAATAGAGTTAAGGCATACGGAAATAATGAGAGCAAGGAGTGTTGAGATCAAAACAGTGGGGATGCAAAGAATAAGAGTATTCTGCAATGCACTCCAGAATTTTGAATAATTCAAAACTCGTTCAAAATTTCCAAGTCCTATAGGGAAGCCCCATCTACCGAGTCTTAAAGCATCCATTTCGTTGTAACCTTCCTGGAAAGCCATTATCGATGTGTTGAGAATAGGCCAAACAGTAAAGATTGCCAACAAAATGAGAGCGGGAGCAAGGTAGAGCCACGCTTTCCATTGTTGTTTACTATCTACCATAATAATTCTCCTTCAAATTAAAATCTAATTCTTTCCTCGGTATCCTTGTTGAAGATGAATACCTTGTGAGACTTAAGAGAATAGCTAATAGTAGTAGCAGATGTATCGATATTAGCATCGGAATTGATGATAGATCTTACAACGGGATTTTGAGAGTTAGCATGTTTTGAAACAACGCTTACGTCACGACCCATAACCTCAACGTTGGAGAGGTCACATGTGAAGGGACCGTTGGGATCAAGATTGAAGCCCTCGGGACGGATACCTACAGTAACCGCTTGATCAGCAACACCGGGTACGTCGAGAACTGCTGCGCCACCGATAAAGAGTTTACCGCTCTTAACCTCGCCGTCCAATACGTTAATGGGAGGAGTGCCAAGGAATTTAGCAACAAAGAGGTTGGCAGGATCATCATAAACATCCTGAGGTTTACCTACCTGCTGAACAACACCGAGCTTCATAACTACGATGAAGTCGGAGATGCTCATTGCTTCTTCCTGGTCGTGAGTTACGAAAATTGTAGTAATACCTGTTTCCATCTGAATCCTCTTGATCTCTTCACGAGTCTGAAGTCTGAGACGCGCATCAAGGTTGGAGAGGGGCTCGTCGAGAAGGAGAACGCGAGGCATTTTAACAAGAGCACGAGCGATAGCAACACGCTGCTGCTGACCACCGGAGAGCTCGCTGGGCTTTCTGTCCATAAGTTCGTCAATCTGAACGAGTCTTGCAGCCTCGTATGCTCTCTCAAGCATATTTTCCTTAGTGAGCTTGTCAGCGCCCTTAAGGTTTTGAAGAGGGAACAAGATGTTCTGCTTTACAGTCATGTGGGGGTAAAGCGCATAGTTTTGGAATACCAAGCCAACGCCACGCTTTTCTGTGGGAAGCTCGGTAACATCTTCTTCGCCGAAGAAGATCTTTCCGGAAGAGGGTTTCTGCAAACCACTGATCATGTAGAGGGTAGTACTTTTACCGCATCCCGAAGGACCAAGCAAGCCGATAAGCTTACCGTCGGGGATTTCGAAAGTAAAGTTATTTACCGCTACAACATCTTCATTAACCTTTTTCTTATCACGGTTAGGGAAGATTTTTGTGAGGTTTTGTAATGCAACTTTCATATAATCTCCATTTCTTATATAAAAAATTTTTGAGAACTAAGTTGTAGCGAATTAATAATTCGCATTTTTTGCATCTTCTTGGTGGATGCGGAGCTGATATTCCTGTTTTGCTTCAGGAGAATCAAAAATCATTTGGCTCGCAAGATCAACAGTAACAGTTGAAGAAAGCACGTCATGAATCATTGAATTAGTCTTTGTAAAAATCATCAGACCGATTTCAAACAATACAATCAATACTACAACTCCAAATGTCACGATGCTACCTACGCCAAGGAATGCCATAAGTAAAATTATAAGGGGAATCATAATTTCCACTGTATATTTGCCAAGAATAGATCGAACGAACATAATAACAGGGGTAACCTTAACTCCGTCGATTCGCATTACTGCGATAGAGAATATCTTCTTACCAACGGTCTGTCCGTTTTTAAGGCAAATAGGAATAATGAATTCAGCTATCAGCACAGCAAAGAAAACACTGAGCGAGATCATTGTTATAGTTAAGCTTATGATCATCATATAGGTCTTTGATATCTCGGTATCAGAATTAATTTCCTTGATACAAGTCTCTAAAGTGTTTCTGATTTCCTCGGGGTACTTGTTACGCTCCTCTTCGGTGAGGGAGGCATACGTGTCTATATCAATTTCATATTCCTTGGTAATCTCGGGAATGCCGTGTTTTTGTTCTATTTGGGTCATTTGTTCGGAAAGACTGTTTGAATAATTGTCGTATCCGGTTACGGCGGAAAAGACCCACATAAATCCAGTAATCAAGATTATAACCAATATGAAGTCAAGCAAAAAGGCCATAAACCTTTTCATAACACTTGCCTTTTGTAAATCGTAAATCATTTTTTATAAATCCTTCAATATATATATAAAAGTAAGGATGAAAAGCTAAAATTGACATACTTATCAATAATAAAAATATCCTGAATACATAATAGCACAAACTTCCGCAAAAAACAACCCTTTTTTCATTAAAATAAAGAAAAAAAGTATTTTCGTCAAATTGCCAAAAAAAGTTTTCAAAATCAATATCTGCAAGACGATTCCTACAAATAGTATTTTAACAAAAATATAAAATAATTATGATT
>CANBDB010000055.1 GCA_947367285.1 uncultured Clostridia bacterium
CTGCTATTCCCAAGTGATCTAACTTTTCAATAAATCCCTATTCACATAAAAAAGCAGGAGGCATTACCTCCTGCTCTGCAAGTTCTATTTATTTTTCACTCAAAACCGCGCACAAAACCTTAAAAAGTCGCTCGCAGCTCTCGAGCTGCAATGCTTCGTCGGGTGTATGAATGTTTCTCATATTAGGGCCGATTGAAATGATATCCATATCGGGAATACGGCTCTTGATGATACCGCACTCAAGTCCTGCGTGGATTACCACAGTGTGTACGTCCTTACCCATAATTTCCTTGAATTTTCTCACATAAGTGTCGCGAAGGTCACTCTCGGGAAGGAAATCCCAACCGGGATATCTACCGGTATGACGAACAGCAGCACCGAGCTTTTCAACCTCTGCGTTAACCTGGTCAACGGAGAGATCAATTTGCTCCTCCTTTGCGGAACGAGATGAATAAGTTATATACGCACCGCCCTCGTTTACCTCTATCACACCGAGGTTTCTTGAGAACTCAACGAGTCCCTCGAGATGTGCGCTCATAGCAAGTACTCCAACCTTAATTTCGCTGAGCATATTAAGCAATTTTCCACTCTGTACGAGTGTATCAACCTCTTCAACGTCCGCATCAACGGAAACGGAAATTTTAAGTCCTCTATCCGCCTCGCAAAGATTTTCGCGAATTTCATCATCAAGTAGCTCTATTGCAGCAAGCGCGCTTTCGGAATTTTCTACCACGAATTTCGCCTCGCACATACGGGGGATTGCATTGTCCTTTTCGCCGCCAACAAGTGAAACGAGTGCAAGCTCCTGCTCTTTGCCGATTTGCTTAAGGATATTTACCATCATAGCAATGGCATTTGCACGTCCGCAATTGATCTCAACACCGGAGTGGCCGCCAAAAAGGCCGTCAATAGAAAGTGTAATAACGTCTCCGCTTGACTTTTCAAGCGCGGGAGTGAAGCTTATCTTGCTTCTCACACCACCAGCACAGCCGGCACAAACCTCACCCTCGCTCTCGGAGTCAAGGTTTATCATCTTTTTAGCAGTAACCACGGAATAATCAAAGCTCTCCGCACCGCCAAGACCGGTTTCCTCCTCGGTTGTGAAAAGGCACTCAAGCGTGGGGTGATTTTCAATCTCACCGTCAAGAAGCGCAAGCATGAACGCAACCGCAATGCCGTCGTCACCGCCGAGTGTTGTTCCACGCGCACGGAGCCAACCGTTTTCCATGTAAAGATCGAGCGCGTCGGTCTCAAAATTATGATTTGAAGAAGTCTCCTTCGCACAAACCATATCAGTGTGACCCTGGAGCAAGTATGCGGGTACGTTTTCGTAGCCCTCACTCGCTTCTTTTCTTATGAATACGTTGTTATTTTTATCGCGGATAACAAAAAGTCCACGTTCCAGAGCAAAATTTTCAATATAGCGCGCAACCGCTTCCTCATTTCCCGAGCCGTGGGGGATTTTGCAAAGCTGCTCAAAGTAAGCAAACACCTTTTCGGGCGCGTAGCCCTTTGTAATTATCTGTTCAACCATAATCTATCTCCTTTTACAAAAAATCACGAAGAAATAGTTCCCCGTGATTTTCAAATTAACTATTTCCAAAGCTGCCTAAAAATCCGAGAGCTCCGCTCTCAAGCTTTTCAAGCGATTTTCCCGTTCCGAGTGCCACGCAGGATATGGGATCCTTTGCAAGGTATGTGCGAATGCCCGTGGTCTTTTCAATAAGCTTGTCAAGGCCCGTAAGCTTTGAGCCGCCACCTGTTAGCACGATACCGTTTTTATAAATATCTCCGAGCAGCTCGGGGGGAGTTTTTTCAATAACCAAACAAATGGAATCAATTATCGCAGTGAGTGGTTCGATAAGCGCATCAAGTGTTTCCTTTGCATCAAAATTCACCACTCTGGGAAGCCCCTTAACCATGCATCTTCCCTTAACGCTCATTTGTTGGGGCTTCTTGGTAGGCACGTCAAATACCTTGCCAACCTTGATTTTTATCTCCTCGGCACTTCTTTCACCGATAAGAATTTTATATTTCTTGCGCATATAATTCATTATTGCCTCATCAAGCTCGTTACCGGCAATTCTTATTGACTCGGATATAACCACGCCGCCGTAGCAAGTAACAGCAATATCGGTAGTTCCTCCACCGATATCCACGACCATTCTTCCGTCGGGTGCATCAATGTTGATACCTGCACCAAGGGCTGCCGCAACGGGCTCTTCTATGAGAAGAGTTTGACGCGCACCTGCTTGATTTGCCGCGTTGATAACGGTCATTTCCTCCGCCTCACTGATGTTGGAGGGGACACTCATCATAACACGGGGTCTAACCAGTGTGCTACCGCAAGCGCGACCGATAAAATACTGAATCATTTTAAGAGTAACGCTATACTGGCTTATAACTCCATCCTTAAGAGGACGAATTATAGACACGTTTTCGGGCGCTCTACCCACCATTTGCTGTGCTTCCTTTCCAATACGGACGATATTTCCCGTATTGTTGTCAATGGCAACAACGCTTGGCTCGCGAAGAACGATGCCCTTGTCCTTAACGTAAACGAGAACGGACGACGTTCCAAGATCTATTCCAATGTCAGTTGTAAAATTAAACATATCCGCTCCCCTTTCTAAAGTATATTAATATAATATCATATTTACCAAAACAAATCAATCATTTTAGTATTTATTTTTTAATTATTTTTCGCTTTTTTCGGTTTTAGCAAGGCAAATGCCCATCACGGCATACGCTCCTCCTGCATACGCAAGTCGCGCGCATGCAGCCATTGATGCACCCGTGGTTACTACGTCGTCCACGAGTATGACCGTCTTGTCCCTAATCTCGTCCCCGAGCTCGAGAAGCTCGTAAGCCGAGCGCATATTGAGAATTCTCTCATATTTGTTGAGATTCTTTTGCTCCGTGGTAAAAAGTCTCCTTTTAAAGCAGGGCAAACACTTTATTCCCGTGATTTTGGAGAGAGACCTTGCAAGTATCAAGCTTTGGTCAAGTCCAAAGAGAGCTTTGTTCTTGCGAGAGCGAGGAAGATACGTTATCACGCAATCCTCGGGCAAAAGTCCGTACGCCCTCATTTCGGGAATGAGAAGCCCCCTCATTTGCTCGGCAATAAAAGCATTTCTCATCTTTATGCTGGTGCGCTTCAGGGAGTAAACAAAACGTCGGAGAGGCATACTGTTATCCCTGTTTTTGTATCCCATAAGCTTTAGCAGTGCGGTGCATTGCACCTTGTTCATAGCCTGCGGCATACAACGGCAAAACTTCATTTCAAGTCCGCATCTCTCACACTCATCATTTTTTGCGTGTTCAAAATGCAACCTGCATTTTGGACAAAATGGATCAATTACGCGCTCCGTCAGCTCCACGTCCAAAAGCTCGCCACAGTTAACGCATTTAGGCGGAAAAATCAAATTACTAATCAAAAATCCAAAGCCTACGCTCATTTTTCAAACAACCTCGCAAGTCCTGTGTATCTGAGCATTTGGCGATCATTGTCAACCATAGTTTGAACAATTGACGCGTCTCCCACGATTATAACCATATTTTGCGCTCTCGTTACCGCAGTGTAAAGCATATTTCTTGAGAGTAAAAGCTCGGGCGCACGGTATGCAGGAATTATCACTATCGGATATTCACTTCCCTGGCTCTTGTGAACCGTTATTGCATAGGCGTGTTCAAGCTCCTCAAGAAATCCAAAATCATATTTCACACTCTTGTCATCAAATACGATATCCATATACTGTTCCTTGAAATCAATATCGTAAATAACGCCAATATCACCGTTAAAAATGCCGTTTCCGTTTGTTCCGTCATCTTTTTGCCATTCAAGGTCGTAGTTGTTTTTTGTTTGCATGACCCTGTCGCCCTGGCGGAATGTTACCTCGCGATATTTATATTCTTTTTTACCGAACATAGTAGGATTCAACGTGTTTTGTAAAAGCACGTTCAGGTTTTCAGTGCCTGCCTCACCCTTGCGTGAGGGTGAAATGACCTGCAAATTTGCCGTCGCGCGAGCGCCGTATGCCTTGGGTAAACGATTTTTGCAAAGATCGGCAACCGTGTATGCAATATCCGAGTCACTCGAACGCGGCAGGAAGAAGAAATCCTTGTTTTTGACCGTCAAATCGGGCATTTGACCGTTGTTTATCGCGTGAGCATTGGTGATTATCAAACTCTCGCTTGCCTGACGGAAAATTTCGTTGAGTCGAATGGTCGAAAATCTACCGCCCTCAATAAGATCACGGAGCACGTTACCCGCGCCAACACTTGGCAGCTGGTCGCTATCTCCGATTATAATGAGGCGCGCACCGGGTTTTATAGCCTTGAGTAGCGCGTACATCAAGCTCTGATCAATCATTGATGCCTCGTCAATAATGATTACCTCTTCATCAAGAAGATTGTTTTCATCACGATTAAACTTTCCGTAAACACTCTCCGAAAAATCCATTTCGAGTAGACGGTGAATTGTCTTTGCCTCTCGGCTCGTTGCCTCGCTCATTCGGTTTGCAGCGCGTCCCGTAGGAGCGGCAAGCGCCACGTCAAATCCCATACTGTCAAATATCTCAATAAGCGCGCGAACAACTGTGGTCTTACCTGTACCGGGGCCACCCGTGAGGATCATAACGCCACTCTCAAGCGCAGATGCAATCGCCTTCTTTTGCAAGGGCGCGTATGAAATACCGCTTTTTGCTTCCTCGCGGCGAATAAATGCCGCCATATCCTGCGCGCTAACGGACGCGCAAACCTTGTCAAGAAGATCAAGCTTGCGAGCGATAAATTTCTCCTCGTCGTAGCTATCCCTCTCGTAAATATACTTAACTCCGTCGTATTTCACCGCACGGATCTTATTTTCTTTAGAAAGCTCCGCAAGCGCCGCCACAACTATACTTTCTTCAACGTAAAGCAGGCGCGCCGCGTCCTTAATGAGAATCGACTCGGGCAAGCAAACATGTCCATTGTGCGTGATCTTGTACTTCATCATGTACACGATTCCGGCACAAACCCTGTCAAGTCCCTCGTCGGAAAAGCCAAGCTTTTTAGCCATGGAATCCGCCTTGTCAAAGCCGATACCGTCAATTTGCTCGCACAAAATATAGGGGTTGTCCTTGGCGATCCCAACGCTTCTTGCCCCCCACCTCTTAAAAATTTTCATAGTGAGTGCCGCACCAAAATACTCGCGGAAGAACATCATTGTGCTTCTCATTCCCGCGCTCTTTTGGAACTCCTCGCCTATTTGACGAGCCTTTTTGGGAGTAATTCCAGAGATTTCAGCGAGCCACTCGGGATGATTTTCAATAACGTCAAAGGTATCCCTGCCATATACGTCAACTATCTTTTGTGCAGTTTTAGGGCCAATTCCCTTTATTGCACCCGAAGCGAGATAGCGCAAGATGGACACCTCGTCCGCAGGCATTACCTTCTCATAGTTAGAAACGGAAAACTGCCTGCCGTACTTGGGATTGTGCACCCATTTTCCGTACACCTTGAGGTGCTCACCCTCGCCAACGTAGGGCATAATGCCGACCGCCGTGATAAGCTCGTTTTTATCAGTAACAAGCACAAGGATCGCATAACCGTTATCCTCGTTTGCAAAAATTATCTCCTCAACGGAGCCTTCAAACATAGCCACACCGTCCTCGGGGACTTCCTCAAATACTCTTTTCGCCATCGGCATTCTCCTTTCCTTAATCTAAATTGACCTCAAATGCCTTATTACATTTGAGGTCGTAACTATCAGTCTGTTTTTTGAATACTTTTTAACTGTAAAGCAAATTTTAGAAAAATCAAATCCGCGATTTGATTTTTCGCAGTTCGGACAATAAAATATCCGTCGGGAGTCTACTCACGTAAGGAGATTTTTTGTCCGAACCGATAAAACGCTCGCGTTTTATCGAAAATTTGTGTAAAACTGCAAAACTAATCGCCAAAAGTTTTTTAGGGGTCATAGGGGGCAATTTTTCAAAAATGCCCCCTAATCCGTATTAACTATCTTATTATTTCAAAAGCTCTGCACGAAGCACGGGAGCAAGGTCTCTCTGCTCCCAAGGAGCATTGATATCCTCACGGCCCATATGACCGTATGCAGCAGTTGCACTGTAAATGGGACGTCTTAGCTGGAATCTATCAATAATAGCCGCAGGACGAAGGTCAACGTGCTTCTGCACTGCCTCGGAAATGAGTGCCTCGTCAATAACTGCAGTACCGAATGTATCGATCATAACGGAAACGGGCTTTGCAATACCGATAGCATATGCAAGCTGAACCTCGCACTTCTTTGCAAGACCTGCCGCAACGATATTCTTAGCGATATATCTTGTAGCATAGCAAGCGGAACGGTCAACCTTTGTCGGGTCCTTACCGGAGAAAGCGCCGCCGCCGTGACGGGAGTATCCGCCGTAGGTGTCAACGATAATCTTTCTACCTGTGAGACCAGAGTCACCTGCAGGGCCACCAACTACGAATCTACCCGTGGGGTTAACGTAGATCTTTGTTTCACCGTCAATAAGATTTTCAGGAATGATGGATGTGATAACGTGCTTGATGAGGTCCTCACGGATCTGCTCAAGAGTTACGGAATCACTGTGCTGAGTGGAGATAACAACTGTGTCAACTCTAACGGGTACGTCGTCCTGGTATTCAACAGTAACCTGTGTCTTGCCGTCGGGACGGAGATAGTCAAGTGTGTGATTCTTTCTCACTGCAGTGAGCTGAATAGCAAGCTTGTGAGCAAGAGAGATAGGAAGGGGCATAAGCTCGGGAGTTTCGTCGCAAGCATAACCGAACATAAGACCCTGGTCGCCGGCACCTGTATCAAAAGTGTCAACGATTTCACCGTTCTTTGCCTCAAGGGACTTGTCAACGCCGAGCGCAATGTCGGGTGACTGCTCGTGAACGGAGCTGAGAACCGCGCAAGAATCGCAGTCAAAGCCGTATTTAGCTCTGTCATAACCAATCTCGCGAACTGTTTCGCGAACGATCTTTTGGTAGTCGATAACTGCCTTTGTTGTGATCTCGCCCATGATCATTACAAGACCTGTTGTGCAGCATGTCTCACAAGCAACACGGCTATAGGGGTCCTGCTCGAGGAGCGCGTCAAGTACCGCGTCGGAAATCTTGTCGCAAATTTTGTCGGGATGTCCTTCTGTAACTGATTCAGAAGTAAAAAGTACCTTTTTCATTTTTAAAATTCCTTTCTTTTAGCCAAAACACATATCACCGAATTTAGAGAATAAAAAAACCTCGCGGAGCGAGGGTACAAAACAACCTCATCTCTCGGGAATTAGCACCTTGCCGCACTTCTTTGCGGTAGGTTGCTGTGGCTTCACAGGGCTCGTCCCTCCACCACTCTGGATAAGTCATATATGATCTTGGCATATATTATCTTTAATTTTTTAACCGTGTTATTATAACACACTATACAAAAAAATGCAATAGGTTTTTGTGAAAAATATTAAAATTTTCGACAAAAAAAGAAGAGCCGAAGCTCTTCAAGCTTATGACAAACCCGCGCAAAAAACAGCTCATGTCAATATGCACCAACCATAGGCTCCCTTGTGTAAAGGGAGCTGGACGCAAAGCGGACTGAGGGATTGTTTTTGCTGGAAATTTTGTTTTTATAACAATCCCTCCGTCATTTTCTTACAAAAATGACACCTCCCTTTACACAAGGGAGGCATCAAGTTAGTGCGATTTTGTTATTTTGCTAAAAGTAATTGTAAATCTATACTTTGTCAGTAATCCGAAGAGCCGAAGCTCTTCTTTAATTTCATATCAACCAAGCCAAAAATCCAATTCCACCGTAAACTATAAGGGTTACTACCACACCCGCAAGCATAACGCCAAGAAGTGCGGATAAAAATGCGCGCCACGGCTTCATGCCTATTACCGCTGCCACGAGCGAGCCAGTCCAAGCACCTGTCGCAGGGAGTGGAATAGCCACGAAAAGACAAAGTCCCCAAAAAGAGTACTTCTCTATCCTCTCGCGATTTTTCTCAACTTTTTTAAGCAAAAAGCTCGCGATTTTAATAAAAAATCCCACGTTTGAGCTCGCCATCCACTTGATAACAACATTAATCAAGAGCAAAATGAACGGCACGGGCAAAAGGTTACCAACAACGGAAATCAAATATGCCTGCCACCAAGGCAAACCAAATGCAAACGCCATTGGAATAGAGCCTCTCAGCTCAATTATAGGAAGCATGGAGCAAAGAAAAACGCAAAGCTCTTCACCTACGAAATCAAGAAAAAACTCTTTAATTATCTCGCCCATTTCTACACTTCCCTTCCGATTTTAGTTGATTTTTATGTAATATTTCTTGTATTATTCTACGATTTATGCCAACGTTCCACCAAGAACAAGAAATACTATCACAAACGCAACCACCACTATAATACCGCTTATCGCAGTTACGATAATAGAGCGCATCTTGGTTCTTTTCTTGGCTTCCTCATTTGCAGCTTCAAGCGAAGCACCCTCTTTCAGAGCCTCATCCTTGGTGCGAAGGATATTCTTGAGCATTCTTGAGATCGGCTTGTAAAGAAGCATCGCTATACTTGCGTTCAATATGGATTTGATAATATTGAACGGAATAATAGTTGTTGGCAACAAGCCCATTACCGTCTCTTTAGCCACTTCCAAGCTCAAGCCCATTGTAATTTTGAGGTAATGAGGTGTTATGAGTATGTTAGCAAGGGTCATAATTCCCATTGTGGCAACGGCTGCAGTAACCAATCCCAAAACCGCGCCCCAAATAGTCTTTTTGTATTTATAAACAGTCGATGAAATACCTACCAAGGTTACCGAACTGATTATGTTCATAATTAAACCGTAAACTCCCGTGCCCGAATAGGTAGCTTCGATAAACGGCACGATAAGAGCACATACGAGTCCCGAAATTGGGTCAAAGAACATTCCGCATATTGTTGATATAGCATCCTTAAAATCAAGAGTCAAAAAGGACACCTTTATAGGTAATACCGCCGATACGACAAAAGCCAACGCAGTAAATAATCCTATAATAACTATTTGTGTAGTTTTTTGTGAGTTTTTATTTGTTGTTTTCATAATTTATTCCCTTCTTAAAGTAAATTTAAGAGGAAAGATAAAAAAATCCGACACTTTCAAAAAGGTCGGGGAGAAGGATAGACCTATGCTATCCGATATTTTATCTTTTCTCATCCGGACTTTACCGTCGGTTTGGGAGTTTCACCCAATCGGCTCTTCGTATAAAGAGTTCACAGACTATACTGTCGGTATGGAATTTCACCAATCCCCAAAGATATTTGTTAGTATTATACGCTTTTTACAGCGAAATTGATATTTTTGTTTTACTTTTTTCTCGAAATTCAAAACTGAAGATTGTTATACTTGCAGATAAACGAACTTTCGATAGCTATATTAGTATTAGGCGATAGCGCCTTAAAGCTTTTTTGCTTACTTTTTTCTCGAAAAAAGTAAGGGCTGCTGCGTATTGCAGCAGCCCATTAAAGTTAGTTTTATTCTAAATAATTAAATTATTCAAGAATTTCGGAAACTACGCCGGAACCTA
>CANBDB010000056.1 GCA_947367285.1 uncultured Clostridia bacterium
CATTTAATTGCGTTACGTAAGGAAGAGATTGCATCTTTAGATGAACTCGTGAAATCCCGATTTATCGAACTGTTTGGTGATGTAAAAACAGGCGTATATAAATTCGAAACTCGCAAATTGGGCGAAGTTGCAATAGTCGGTTCCAGCCACAGAGTGTTTACAACAGAGTTTGTAGAGAACGGTGTTCCGTTTTATCGAGGAACAGAGATTGGAGAATTGGCTAACGGCATTAAGCCAGAAAATCCCTATCGCATCACCAAGGAACACTATGATAGATTGGCGAGCGATGAAACGAAACCCCAAATCGGTGATTTGCTTATGCCGTCTATTTGCAATAAAGGGCAAGTATGGATGGTCGATACGGACGAGCCGTTTTATTACAAAGATGGTCGTGTGCTTTGCATTTCGCCGAATAGAAAACTCTTTAACTGTAAATACCTTGAGCAGTTTATGAGAGAAAAAACATTGGTGGAATATCCTAAGCTTGGTTCTGGTTCAACATTTGCGGAATTTAAGATTTTTTTACTGAAAGACATCGATGTTCTTATCCCACCAATTGAACTTCAAAACCAGTTCGCAACCTTCGTCGAACAGACCGACAAATCAAAATTGGCAGTTCAGAAAGCACTTGAAGAACTCGAAATTTTGAAGAAATCCCTTATGCAACAATATTTTGGTTGAAAAAGCCGGTGTAGGATGATGGTACACTAATAATTTATGAGGTGTACTATCATGAAAAACCGACTAATCGCAGAAATTACCCGCAAAATGCTCCCTTATTTGGACAATGCACAGATGGAGCAGCTCCAGGATGTGCTACAACACTGTTTGTGGGGCATTCAGATCGCCGAAAATCCCGATGTTGCAGTACAGCAAGAGAAAGAAAGCAATGTGGATCTGCTCAATATGTTCCTTTCTGCAAAACGAGTGGAGGGTTGTAGTGACAAAACGCTCCACTACTATGAAAACTCCATCCGAAGGCTGTTCGCAGCTGTAGATTGCCACGTAACACATATGCAGACCGACGATCTGCGAACATATCTGTCCGATTACCAACAGCAGTCGCAGTGTAGCAAGAGCAACATTGACAACATCAGGCGTATCCTGTCCAGCTTCTTCACCTGGCTCGAAGATGAGAATTATATCATTAAAAGTCCGGTGCGAAGAATTCACAAGATCAGATCAAGCCAAACAGTAAAGGAAACCTATTCTGATGAATCGCTGGAAACTATGCGCGATCAGTGCGGGTGCCTTCGAGATTTGGCTATGATTGACCTGCTGGCATCCACCGGAATGCGTGTCGGAGAGCTTGTAAGGCTGAATATCGACGATATAGACTTCGAAAATCGTGAATGCGTTGTATTCGGTAAGGGCAGCAAGGAGCGACCGGTGTACTTTGATGCGAGAACCAAAATACACCTAAAGAACTACCTGGAGAGCCGAACGGATGAAAATCCCGCGCTTTTTGTTTCGCTCCTCAGTCCGTATAACAGGCTTGAAATCAGTGGCGTGGAGGTACGACTAAGGAAGCTCGGCAGAAGGCTCGGAATAACCAAGGTGCATCCTCATAAGTTCCGAAGAACGCTTGCAACCCGCGCAATAGACAAAGGAATGCCTATTGAACAGGTGCAACAGCTCCTCGGCCATGCGAAAATTGATACCACGATGCATTATGCAATGGTCAGTCAGAACAACGTGAAGATCTCGCACCGGAAATATATTGGCTGATTGCCAATCCCGATTTATCGAACTGTTTGGCGATCCGATATTAAACTCCAAAGGATGGTTTGAAGAAACTGTTGGAGATGGCTGTTTTGTTACCAAGTTAGCTGGATTTGAATACACACAATACATCCACTATGAAGATAGCGGCGATGTAGTGATGGTTAAGGCCCAAAATGTTAAGAATGGTAAACTGAACAAAAAAGATTTGTCCTTTATATCAAACGAGGTCTCTGATTCATTACCAAGATCACAATTAGCTGAGGGCGATGTGGTAATGACATACGTTGGTGCAAATATAGGAGATGTGGCTGTAATTGATAGCGAAAATAAATACCACCTTGCTCCCAATGTAGCAAAAATAAGACCGGACTTGAAAAAATATAGCCCAATTTACTTAATGTATATGCTAATGTACCTTAATTCATATATCGTTGGCAATTCAGCGGATACAGCAAAGGCAGCGTTGGGCATGGAGAGAATTAGAAAATTAAAGGTTTTCGTTCCTCCAATTGTACTCCAAGAGCAGTTCGCAGCCTTTGTCGAACAGACCGACAAATCAAAACTTTGCGGTGAGATGGAGGTGGCGGCATGAGAGTCAAGCTGAAGGATGCCTTCAATCTCCAAATGGGAAAAACGCCGTCTCGTGCTGATTTGTCCATGTGGGGTGGCAATAACAAGTGGATTTCCATCGCAGATATCGGATCAGCGAAAAAATACATATCTTCGACTAAGGAATGTATCACAGATGAGGGCGTTACCCGTAGCGGAATCAAGGTGGTTCCCAAGGGAACCGTGATTATGAGCTTCAAACTGTCCATCGGAAAGACTGCAATCGTGTCCGAGGATATGTACACCAACGAAGCGATCATGGCTTTCATTGATAACGGCACCTACTGTATCGATCCAAACTACTTATACCACCTTTGCTGTGGTACGGATTGGACACAGGGTGGCAATAAAGCAGTAATGGGGCTTACCTTGAACAAGGCAACTCTTTCCGAAATGGAAATCGAATTGCCAACAATCGAGGAACAGCGCGAAATTGCCTCTATATTGGATCAATTAGATGCAATTATTGAGAAAAGACACGACGAATTGAATATGATCGAACAGCTCGTCAAGTCCCGATTTATCGAACTGTTTGAAAACACGAACCACCCTCGAGTAGCTTTGATAGATCTCATCAAAGAAGGTGCAGGTTTATCATACGGAATTGTACAGCCTGGAGATGATGGAACCGGCGACATGGGAGTTCTTCGTCCCGTTGATATGGTTGATGGCAGAATATCCACTGCCTCGATTAAATACATAAACCGATCTATTGGAGATGGTTTTAGAAAAACAGAACTCACAGGTGATGAGTTACTTATTACGGTAAGAGGAACGACTGGAATCACAGCATTAACCGACTCTCGCTTTAGGGGTATGAATGTAACACGTGGAATTGCCGTGATTCGATATGATCGTAATAAAATTGATCCTGTATATCTTAATGCTTATCTCAACACTCAAGAGAGTCAGCGATATATACAAGAACATACTCGTGGTGCGACATTGCAACAGATCAACTTATCTGATCTTCGCATACAAGAGATTATGTTGCCACCAATGGATCAACAAAGGCAACTTGCCGCCTTTGTCGAACAGACCGACAAATCAAAATATTTCGCTTGCCAAACACTATCGTTTTTAATAAAATTAGCAAATAATCTACAGTCATGGAGGGAGAAACAGTATGACTATTGATTTATTAAAGCAAAATCTCATAACAGCAGCAGAAATTAAGGATGCCGCGGAAAGGGTGAAAGCCTACCGAGGTGTTTTAACTGATGCCATTGACTATATCTACGAAAGCACAAACACGCACAAGCCCGAAAAGGCATCCCTTCTCGAGCTTGTAGATAGTGATGTGCTGGCTAACTATGTCCAGGATAGTGATGTAATTAACTCCCTCCATTATGTCCGTATCCTTGGTATGAATGCCGAGCATGATCAGAAGATCAAGAAAACTGCCGACAAGCTTGCATACGATAACCTTGCATATTTTATCGGACTGATCGAAGCTCAGGAAAAAGGCACTCGTGCTCAATATCAGAAACCGCCCTACATGAGCGAGGCAAACACAAGAAAGCTCTATATCGACCTTTACCTCAAAGAAGCGGGATGGGATGTACTCGACACGGAGAACGTTGCCATTGCCGGAAAAGCCGGAATTGAGATCAAAGTCGAAGGTATGCCGAACGCTCAAGGTATTGGATTCTGCGACTATGTTCTGTACGGTCGAGATGGCAAACCCCTTGCTATCGTAGAGGCCAAGAAAACAAGCGTATCTCCCGAAAAAGGTCGCCATCAGGTGGATCTATACGGTGAGTGCATGAAGGCAATCTACGGCTACAAGCCTATCCTCTACTATACCAACGGCTATGTGACCAAGGTCATTGACGGCATCTATCCCGATAGAACCGTAATGGCATTCCACACCATTGACGAGCTTGAACTGATGATGCAACGCAGAA
This sequence comes from uncultured Clostridia bacterium, assembly GCA_947367285.1. Taxonomy (GTDB): domain Bacteria; phylum Bacillota; class Clostridia; order Oscillospirales; family CAG-272; genus RGIG4608. The sequence goes on from CANBDB010000056.1 coordinate 4,242, forward strand.
ACCGTGGAAACATCACAGATCTCAAGATCAGCGACCGCATCACTAACCGTCCGTATCAGAAAATGGCTATCACAAACCTGTGCGAATGGCTCAATCAGAAGCACCGCAGAGGTCTGCTCGTTATGGCTACGGGTACCGGAAAAACCCGTGTTGCCATTTCTCTCGTTGATGTTCTTTCAAGAAACAATTGGGTGAAGAACGTCCTCTTCCTTGCAGACAGAACCTCGCTCGTAAACCAGGCGAAGAAGAACTTTGCAAAGCTGCTCCCCAACATGAGCATCTGCGAGCTGTCAGGCAATGAGGAAAAGGACTACAATGCCCGCCTCATGTTCTGTACATATCAGACGATGATCAACTATATCGATGCAGAGGATAAGCGCTTCACATCCGGTCGCTTCGATCTGATCATCATTGATGAGGCACACCGTTCCATCTTCAACAAGTACGGCTCTATTTTCGCCTATTTCGATAGTCTGCTCGTAGGACTTACTGCGACGCCTAAGAGCGAAGTGGATGCCAACACATATCGCATTTTCGGATGTGAATCCGGCATCCCGAACTTTGACTACTCCTTGGAAGAAGCCGTCAAAGATAAATACCTTGTAAACTACAAATCGTTCAGCAGAACCACGAAACTGCTGAAGCGAGGAATCAAATATAATGAGCTGACCGAGGACGAGAAACGGCAGCTCGACGAATACTTCGTTGACGAGCCGCCTACGCCGGACTTTACTGTCTCGGAAAAGGAACTCTTCAAGAAGATATTCAACAAGAACACCTGCTGTGAAATTCTCGAAGAACTAATGCAATACGGCATCAAGACCAACGGCGGTGAACTGCTCGGTAAGTCCATCATCTTTGCCTATAACCATCATCACGCACAGATGATCGTTGATTGCTTCCACGAATTGTACCCGGAGCATCCGGCGAACTACTGTCAGTTGATCGACAACTACGTGAAATATGCGGATGATCTCATTTTGAAATTTGAGAATGACGATGAATTCCGCATCGCAGTATCCGTGGATATGCTTGACACCGGCATCGATGTTCCTGCTGTCGTGAACCTTGTGTTCTTCAAGCCCGTAAAGAGTAAGATCAAGTTTGTGCAGATGATCGGTCGAGGAACACGTCTGTGCGAAAACCTCTTCGGAGAGGGCAAAGACAAGACACACTTTATCATCTTCGATTACTGTGGCAACTTTGAATACTTCGATGCCCATCCCGACGGTACTGACGGTATGGGAGGAAGATCGCTGTCTCAAAGACTGTTCGAGGTTCGCCTCGACATCCTCCACGAACTGCAGCGCATAGAGTATCAGGAACAGGAATTCGCACGAAGCTACTATAACAAGACGAAGGATCTGCTCCACGCAGCCGTGTATAAGATCAAAGGACACAGCGCAAGAATGCAGGTTCGCGCCGAGATGCAGTATGTCGATAAGTATAGCGACTACGCAACGTGGGAATCCGTATCACCTCTTATGGTGAAAGAAATAAAGGTTCACATCACGCCTTTGCTCGATAGCGGTTTGGAAGGATTCGATCTCTCCATTGCCTTCGACATCCGAATGCTTGACATCGAACTGTCTATACTGGTCCAGGGCAACACCGGAATGGCAACCCGTGATGTTAAGACCGTGCGTCAAGTTGCTCAATACCTGCTGACTGAGAAAGCATCCATTCCGCAGGTCTTCGCCAAGGCAGAGCAGCTCAAGACACTCGTGAGTGAGCAATTTTGGGATGCTCCGTCTCTTGAAAAATTGGAACAGCTTCGTGTTGATGTGCGTGACCTCATGCAGTTCCTCGACAAGTCTCCGAAAAAACAGATCGATGTCAATATCGACGATACCGTCGAGCCTTCGGGATACGACGGCGGTGATACTATTATCGATATCAGAACCTATCGTGAGAAAGTCTTGGACTACCTCATTGAGCATTCTGACAACGAGGTGATTCATAAGATCCAACGGCTCGAGCCGATCACCAACGAGGATCTGAAAGCCCTTGAAAAGATCTTGTGGGAAGAACTCGGAACGAAAGAGGAATACGAGCAGACAACGGATATCGATAACCTTGCTGTGTTTGTTCGAAGCCTCATCGGACTGAGCCAGGAGGCCGTTAATGAGAAATTCGGCGAATATCTCAACGGTAATATTCTTAATGCACAGCAACAGGAGTTTATCAGAGCTATCATCAATTATGTAAGAGAGAATGGCGATATCAGCCGCGAGGATCTCATTGAGAAATCGCCCTTCGACAATTATGATATCCTTACACTTTTCGGCGATAATATCACAAGCGTACTGACCATCGTCGGTATTCTCCACGACAGTGTAAATGTAGCAGCATAATAGATTAGAGTCGACTGAATGTTATATACCTATGAATTAACGCATGTCGAACGCATCTTAGAAAGCGTCGCATTCGTGCGGCGCTTTCTGCAATAAGGGAACTCGACAATCGGTGCAGAAAAGCACTCTCGAAGGAGTTGAAAGCAATGAAGTATGGTTATGAAAAGTACAACTCTGAGCAAATTGATGGCTCAGGCAAAAAAAGAATATGCGGTTACTTCGTGGTTTCCGATCTGCATAAGATAACATCAGCGGATATTAAGCTGCAAACGGACGAACTATGCGAAGAAATTGCCGCCCATAACGATTGGATATTGGAATCTATAGTGTGGGATGCCAATCATAAAGTTGACACGAACCGTGAGGGATTGAACATCATTCTTGACAAGGCAAAAAGCAATGAATTTGATATTCTTCTCATGCACCATGTTACATTGATTTCTCGACAAGGTGGAAAAACCTTTGATTATGCATTGCAACTTTCAAAGTATGAAAAGACAATTTATGGCATGATCGGTGGTTCATATACACTCGATGACCTCGCCGATACACTCCACCTTTCCATGGCAAGGAGAAAGCAATATGAGGACTTAAAGTAGAGATATGGAAGAAAAACAAATCCAATGGGAAATGCTTTCTCCCGAAGAAAAGAAAAAGCAGCTTTTCCTAAACCAAAAGCAGTTTCTTGATACATTCCTCGAGAAGCACGCCATCTCCCAGGCCCAATACGATAAAAGCCTTGGCGATTTGCGAGAAAAGATGGGGATGCATGGGGTAAACTAAGAAAACGGAGGTGTGGAAGGATGAGCAAGAAAACCTATATAGCAATCGATCTGAAATCCTTCTACGCCAGCGTGGAATGTGTGGCTCGTGGACTTGATCCGTTGACTACCAACCTCCTCGTAGCAGACGTTTCCAAGACCGAGAAAACCATCTGCCTTGCCGTGACTCCCTCGCTGAAAGCGCATGGGATATCCGGCAGAGCAAGACTCTTCGAAGCGGTGCAGCAAGTCAAGATCGTCAACGCGCAGAGAAAAGCAAAACTCCGTGGAAAGGACTTCACCGGCTCGTCATACGACGATACCGAGCTGAAGAAAAATCCCTTCCTGGCCGTGGACTACATCGCAGCTCCGCCGAGAATGGCGCTGTACCGTGAATGCTCTGCCAAGATCGTGGCGACCTATCTCAAATATGTGTCGATGGACGATATCTACCCCTACAGCATAGACGAGGTGTTCATTGACGCAACCCACTATCTGAACACCTATAAAATGAATGCCCACGACTTCGCTCGGATGTTGATCCAGGAAGTACTAAAGACAACCGGTGTTACCGCCACGGCAGGCATCGCCGAGAATATGTATCTGTGCAAGGTGGCTCTTGATATCACAGCCAAGCACATCCCGCCCGATAAAGACGGTGTACGGATCGCCGAGCTGGATATGATGACCTACCGCAGAACGCTGTGGACACATCGTGACCTCACCGACTTTTGGATGATCGGCAGTGCCACAGCCAAACGGCTCAACAAGCTCGGTCTCTATACGATGGGCGACGTTGCACGTTGTTCCCTTGCCGATGAGGAACGACTCTACCGTGAATTCGGTAAAAACGCCGTGTATATCATTGATCAGGCGTGGGGCTGGGAGCCTGTGGACATTCCGAGCATCAAAGCATATAAGCCCGAATCCACAAGTGTAAGCTCCGGTCAGGTACTAACTCGACCGTACACCTTCGACGAAACCAAGATCATCGTTCGTGAGATGATCGAAAACGTCGTTCTTGACCTCGTTGATAAGGGAATGATGACCGATCAGATCGTCCTTATGGTGGGCTACGATATAGAGAACCTTACCGATCCGAAGCGACGAGCCGCCTATCACGGAGAGATCAAGACCGACCATTACGGCCGCCTGGTGCCGAAACACGCAAGAGGTACTGCAAATATGGGTAAGCATACCTCGTCCACAAAGCTCATCACAGACAAGACCTTGGAACTGTTTGAGCGTATCGTGGACAAGAAGCTGCTGACTCGCCGCCTTACCATCTCGGCAAATCATCTGCTTTTTGAGAGCGAGGTAGACACCTCCTCCTCAGCCGAGCAGCTGACGCTCTTTGACGATCCCGACGAGATCGAACAGAGAGAACAAGCTGAGCAACGAGAAAAACGGATGCAGAAGGCGGTCATCGATATAAAGAAACGCTTCGGCCCCAATGCGATCCTAAAAGGAACGAGCTTCCAGGACGGAGCAACCGCTAAGGAACGTAATGAATCCATCGGCGGGCATAAAGCATAGAGGCCGATAAATAAGAATTTGTGAGGATGATAAGATGGTCAATATAACAGATGTAAGACAGATTCTTCAATTCGCAATAGATGCGGAGATTAAAGTCTTTCTTGATGGCGGCTGGGGTGTAGATGCACTTCTTGGACATCAGTCAAGAAGCCATAACGATATTGATATTTTTGTAGAAAAGAAAGATTATCAGAATTTTATAGAGATAATACAAGCTAATGGATTTTATGAAATTAAGATGGAATATACAACATTGAATCATACTGTATGGGAAGATGCGAAAAACAGAATTATTGATTTGCATTGTTTTGAATATACAGGCAAAGGTGAAATTCTTTATGAGGGGGATTGCTTTCCGTTAGAAATTTTTTCAGGTAAAGGAAAAATTGAGGAGATAGAGGTTTCCTGTATTGAACCATATAGTCAAGTAATGTTCCATCTCGGATACGAGTTTGATGAAAATGATGTACATGATGTGAAGTTATTGTGTGAGACATTTCATATCGAAGTTCCAAATGAGTATAGATAACGACAAATTCCAATAGGTCAAACCGTTAGGAAAATTGGAATTTGAAAACCACATTTTTATAAGTGGTTATTAACCCTCACAGGGTTTTAATAAAATCCTCCGAAAGCC